>DASXVL010000419.1:0-5148 GCA_036504255.1 Armatimonadota bacterium
TGCGATCTGCATTTCCGGCACCCCCCGTGAAATGAGACTACCCCCGCAGAGGGCAAACTCCCCGCCCTCCACGTTCCGAAGCGTGCCATCCGCGTACGATGTCGATGCAATAATCCGGACGCTTACAGTTGTCGCGCGGCACGGGCCAGCGTAATCACCAGCACGCGTTGCGCGCCGGCGCGTTTCAGCACGCTGCTGCATTCACGCAGGGTCGCGCCGGTAGTGAAGACATCGTCCACCAGGCCAACGGTGCAGGCGGCGAGCGTCTCGCGGGCACGGAACACGCCTTTCACATTCTCACGTCGTTGCGCCAGCGGCAAGAGCATCTGCGGGGTGGTATTCTGCGTGCGAATCAAAAGTTCGGCCGCGACGGGGAGCTGCCAGCACTGGCCAAAATGCTCGGCGAGGAGCAGCGACTGATTGAAACCGCGCATCGCCTCGCGCGCGTGATGCAGTGGGACCGGGCAGAGGCAATCGACGGGGAAAGGCAGCGTGAGCTGGGTCAAGGCATAGTCTGCCAGCGGGCGTGCGAGCGCCCGCACCATCTCATACTTAAAGACGTGGATCGCCTGGCGTAGCGTACTGCCGTACAGCCCTGCTGCCCGCGCGGCATCGAAGGGGGGCGGGTCGTCGCGACACGCGGCGCAGTGCTCATCAGTGTGGGCCAGCGGATCGAGCGGCAAGTCACACTGGCGACAACGCGGTGTGGGCAGCGCCGTGAACCCCTGCAGGCAGCCCGCGCAAATGACCGGCTCCTGCAGCGTGTTGCACACCTCACACCGCGGCGGAATGAGCAAGTCCAGCAAGGCCGTCCACACGCCGTTCTGCACCACGCCTCCTTATATATGTATATATTCTCCCTGGCATGGAAGAGGGAGCGCAAGAATGGACCGCACAATCGCCGTCACAAGCGGGTAGTATGCCATTGGTGAGTAAAAAGGACAAGCGTATGCTACTGTTGGCGAGATCCTCGACTCCCACTCCATGCGCGGATCGTCGCAAATTTGCGCCGCATCCCTCCCGCATAGTACACTGAGAGGCACGCCGCGCTGAACGGCGCACGAAAGATACTATGCCAAACACCACCGATTCTCTGCTTTCACCCCACTGGCGCGTGCCCGGCGCGCGGCCGCACGCGACCACGCGCCCGTTACCCATGACGCGACGCGAGATGGATGACCGTGGCTGGGATGCTTGCGATATCATCCTGGTCACCGGCGACGCCTATGTGGATCATCCATCCTTCGGCGTCGCCCTCCTCGGGCGTTGGCTGGAATGGCTTGGCTACCGCGTCGGCGTGATCGCGCAACCCGTCGTCACCGATGTCGAAAGTATGCGCGTACTCGGGCGGCCGGCGCTCTGCTGGGGCATTACGGCGGGCAACCTCGACAGCCAACTCATGCGCCTCACCATCATGCGCAAAGCCCGGCACGACGACGCCTACGCGCCCGGTGGCGTGGCCGGGGCGCGCCCGGCGAACGCGAGCCTCGTCTATACCACGCTGGCGCGCCAGGCGTACAAAGGCGTGCCGGTCATTCTGGGCGGCGTGGAAGCCTCGCTGCGCCGATTCGCCTATTACGATTACTGGACCGACAAAGTCAAACGCGCGGTGCTCTTCGACGCCAAAGCGGAGTTACTCGTCTACGGCATGGGCGAGCGCGCCATCGCCGAAGCCATGCGCCGCCTGCGTGACGGCAACGCGTTGCGCGACATCCCCGGCACGGCGGAAATTCGCAAGACGCTCGACGGGCTGGCCGCCCCCATCACCGTGCCCGCCTTCGAGGAGATCGCCGCGCCCACGCCCGCCGGAAAACAGGCCTTCGCCGCCCTGGCGCGCACGCTGCATGAGCACAGCGACGCGCGCGAGACGCACGCCGTGGCGCAGGCGCATGGCGACCGCTGGCTGGTCGTCCACCCGCCCGCCGCGCCGCTCGCCGGCGACGAACTGGATATCCTGTACACTTTGCCCTTTACGCGTCACCCGCACCCGTCGTATGGCGACGCGCGCATCCCGGCGTATGAAATGATTCGCGACTCCATTACCACGCATCGCGGCTGTTACTCCGGCTGCAGCTTTTGCGCCATCGGCGCGCATCAAGGCACCGCCATCACCTCGCGCAGCCCACAAAATGTGCTGGAGGAGATCGCCCGCCTCACGCACGATCCCGACTTTCACGGCACGGTGAGCGACCTGGGCGGACCCACGGCGAATATGTACGGCACCGGCTGCCGCAATAACCGCCAGCATTGCCGCCGCCAGAGCTGCCTCTTCCCCGCCATCTGCCCGCACCTGAATACCGACCATGGCGCGGTGCTGCGCCTCATGCGCGCCGCGCGCCGCGTGCTGGGGGTGAAACACGTCTTCATCACCAGCGGCATTCGGTGCGATCTGGCCATGACCGAAGGCGGCAAGGGGTACATCAAGGAATTGGCGGCGCACCACGTCGGCGGACGGCTAAAGATCGCCCCGGAGCATATCGTGCCGGAGGTGCTGCGCGTGATGCGCAAGTCCGACGGTCGCCCCTACCGCGCCTTTGTGCAGCAGTTCCTCGACTGCTCGCGCCAGGCGGGCAAGCCGCAGCAAATCGTCGAGTACTTCCTCAGCGGGCATCCGGGGTGTACGCTGGCGGACATGATTGCGCTCGCGGAATATCTGCACCGCCAGCAGATCACGCCCGAGCAGGTGCAGGATTATTACCCCGTGCCGCTCACACTCGCGGCGGCGATGTTCTACACCGGCCTCGACCCGCTCACCGGCGCGCCCGTCTACGTGGCGCGCAGCGATCAAGAGAAAGCGCTGCAGCGCGCGCTGCTGCTCTGCCACAAGCCGGAGTTCCACCGCAAAACTCGCGAGGCGCTGCACCTTGCCCGACGCGACGACCTCATCGGCCCTGGCCCCGACTGCCTCGTCCCCGGCGAGCATGACCGCCCGGCGCCGACGCCGCAGGCACGCGCGAACCGCACCTCGACGCCCAAGCCACCACAGAAGACCACGGCGCAAAAGGGAAAATCGGGCCGTCGCCCACGGCGCTGAACCCGCGCGCCCCAACGGCCCGCAGCGCGACCGCCTGGGGACGGGCTCATACGCACACGGGGATAGCCGGGCTTGGGCCCTGTTCCAGACAGTGCTGTTGACACGAGGCTAGCCTGAAGTCCATATCTCAAGCCCCTCTCCCAGCATTGGGAGAGGGGCTGGGGTGAGGGCCGCCCCCAATCCTGCCTGAAGTCCTTAGCACTGTCTGGAACAGGGCCATAGCCCGGCTATCCCCGGCCGGAAACAACAGCCCCTGGCGCTCGCTTATGCGCTTCACCTATCCCTACCCTGCGGCATGGCGCAGGAGCTGATCCAACATACTCGGCGCTTCCTCCGTGGCCGCGATACAGAGCTGCGCGCGCACCCAGGCCTTCAGCGTCTCACGCACTGCCGCAGCGTCCTCCGCGCTGGTCATCACTTCGCACTCCAGAAAATAGCGCGTCGCGTCGCCGAGTTGTAACTGATCCAGCGCAATGCTCGCGTCACGGTCGGCAATACGACCCTTGTACGTCTGGCGGCGTTTGGTTAAGGTTGGTGGCGCGGTCGCCGCATCCAGCATTTTTCCGGCCGTGTCCGCATCAACCGCCGTTTCGTCTTCCAAACGTACCGGCTGGGCGCCCGTGCCAGACGCCCAGCGCTTTTTCGTCAACAGGTAGCGTGCGCCGTCGCGCCTGCGCAACCGGGTAAAATCCCAAGATCCGCCATACGGCGAGCGCGCGTACTCCAGGTAATAATCGGTGAGCGTTTCTTCCCCGTCAAAGCGAAACGCCAGGGCCTCCAGACGCGCGGGGAGTTGCGCATGTTCCGCTGCCGTCAACGCCAGCTTAATCTCCGCTTCGGCAAGTTCGCCGCCCCCGCCCGATTTATCATCCGCCTGTGGTGTCATTGGTCAATCTCCTCTCCCACGCCGCGCGCATACGCCTATATACTTAAAGTATAGGTGAAACTCAGCAGAATGTGGAGGCGATCCGCACGACCTTGCGCGGCAGGTGTTGCAAGGTCGCGCGGGCAGCGTCATGACGAAACCCGCGACCCCCATTTGTGTCTTCGCCGCCCATGCGTTGCTCACGCAACTCCGCGCGTTGGCGGAGGAACTGCCCGGCGTACGCGTGAACGTGGATATTGAACACGTGCATCGCATGCGCGTCGCCTCACGTCGTCTGCGCATCCGGCTCGCGCTCTTTAGCGAGTGCCTGCCCTCCGCGCGAGCCGCGCAGTGGAAGAAAGCGGTGCGGCGCTTAACGCGCGCCCTCGGCGCCGCGCGCGATCTCGACGTGCAGTGCCTCTACGTCGAGTCCGTCCGCGCCGACCTGCCCGACGCGCAGTATGCGGCGGGAATCGACAGCCTGCTGGACTATCTGCGCCAGCAGCGCCGGCTGCACCAGCCCACGCTGATCGACATCTTGAATCGCCAGGAACGCAATCGCACGCTGCGGGCAATACATGACGCGCTGCGACCGTGGGCCAAAGATCATGCTGATCCCGCATCACCCGCGCTGCACGCCCTCGCCACGCATGCGGTTGAAGGGCGGCTTGCCGACCTGCTGGCGCTCGAAACGTCCCTCGACGATCCTGGCAATGTCGCGGAACTGCACGCCATGCGCATCGCCGCCAAGCACCTGCGCTATACGCTGGAGACATTCGAAGCCCTCTTCGACGATGCCGTACAACCGGCATTGCAAGCCTTGCGCCATGTCCAGGATCTCCTCGGCGATATCCACGACTGCGATGTCTGGATCGATTTTCTACCCCACTTTCTCTCCGGACGGTATACGCGCCCGCGAAAACTCGCCGAGCGCGCGGTGCTGGAACCGGGCATTGATTATCTCCTGCACACCCGCACCACCGACCGCGCCCAGCGCTTCGCCGAAATGCTCAGCGCCTGGGAAGGCTATACGCAGGAACACCTCTGGGCAACGCTGCTGCAGACTGTACGTGACGGCAGCTGATGTTGGGAATGTCTGTAAAGGCCTCAATGAACACTGTGTCTTTACGACGGTGCAGCGCCGTTACCATCAGCCCTGTCTAAAGTCCTTAGGGCTCAGCAAGAAATAAGTGTCCATTTTGACTTGTTCGCTTGGCCGTGCTCTGCGTTGAGCGTTTGCGCAAATATG
>DASXVL010000420.1:0-9012 GCA_036504255.1 Armatimonadota bacterium
GCCAGATGACCATCGACCGCTTGCGCATCGAATTCGTCCGCCTCACGCTGCTCGATGGTGATGGCGCCTTGCGGGCAGTCGCCGAGACACGCGCCCAGCCCGTCGCAGTACTGCTCTTTCACTAACCGCGCCTTGCCCTCAACCAGTTGAATCGCGCCTTCGGCGCAGCCGGAAATACACAGCCCACAACCGTTGCAGCGTTCCTCATCAATCCGCACTATATTTCGCATCGCCATCGTCATGCTCCTTACCCGTGAATCTATCCCAAGCATACGCGCCTGCGAAGGAGGGCGCTATGATTTTCATCATACCCACATAGCTTCGCAGAAAAAATGCGTGATTCACTTGACCCCCACCCCGCGACAGACACGGACGGTGTTTAGCCTGTTCTGCTGTGGAAAGGCCCCCATCCCGGCCTTCCCCCATTGCGACAGGGGAAGGAGTGAGTATCGCAGCACGTTACCCTTCCCCGTTACGGCAAGAGAGGGTAGCGGTTCTGCAGCCTCCCTTCCCCTGTCGCAACGGGGAAAGGGCTGGGGATAGGGGCCTTTTCCCAGAGCAGAGAAGCAAGACTCTAATCAAAGTGCCTGTACCCGGCAACGCAAAAAGCGCACCCCAAACAATATTGCAGAAAGTACGGGCGTCCACTTGCTCAGGGTAGGAATTTCCTCAGCCCCGGCGAAAGCACTAAGTATTGTGACACCTCAAACATTACTAGAAAACGAAGTGATCGCCGCTGGTCGAGCGATCCTGCTGCAAGAGTCGGAAGCCATCGTTGCGATGGCGGAGCGGCTCGGTGAAGAATTTGAGCGAGCCGTAAACCTGGTGCTCGCCTGCTCGGGCCGCGTGGTGACGACCGGCATGGGAAAATCCGGCGCGGTCGCGCGAAAAATCGCCGGCACGCTCGCCAGTACGGGCACGCCGTCGCTCTTCCTCCACCCCGCCGAAGGTGTGCATGGCGACCTGGGCATGGTGACCATGGGGGACGTGGTGCTGGCGCTGTCGAACAGCGGCGACACCGACGAGTTGAACGCCATTCTCCCGGCCATCGCGCGCATCAACGTGCCCATTATTGCGCTCACCGGACGGCAAAACTCCGCGCTCGCGCGCGCAGCGACCGCCGTGCTGGATACCGGCATCGAGCGCGAGGTCTGTCCGTTCAACCTCGCCCCGACCACCAGTACCACGGCGCAAATCGCCATGGGCGACGCGTTGGCCATCACCGTGATGCGCCGCCGCAAATTCACCACGGAAGATTACGCCCGCCTGCACCCACGCGGCGCGCTCGGCCGTCGCCTGCTGCTCACCGTCAGCGATGTCATGCGCACCGGCGAAAATATGGCGGGCTGCACGCCGGAGACCTTGCTCAAAGACGTGCTCTTTGCCATCACCAGCGCCCACGCCGGGGCCGCGGTGGTGTGGGATGCCCAGCAGCGATTGCTCGGGCTCATCACGGACGGCGACATCCGCCGCGCCTTGCTGGCCGACGAGCACTCACTGCACAACCCCTGTTCCGCCTGCATGAATCCCGCCCCGCTCACGGTGGGCGCGGACCGGCTGGCCGCGGAAACGTTGCAGACCATGCAGGGCCCGCGCCAGATCGGCGAGATGCCCGTGGTGGATAGCGACGGACGGGTGCTTGGCGTGCTCAACCTGAAAGATCTGCTGCAAGCGGGCATCGTGTAAGCGGGAGGGCGTCGGATGGTGGATTTTCGCTGCTACCTGATTACCGACCGTCGGCACACCGGCGGTCGCCCGCTCGTCGCCGCGCTGCAGGCCGCCGCCCATGCCGGCATCAAAGCGGTCCAGTTGCGCGAGAAGGACCTGACCCCGCGCGAATTATATGCCCTCGCGGAAGAGGCGCGCGGCGTGCTGACGCCCTATGGCGCGCAGCTGCTGCTCAATGACCGCGCGGACGTCGCCTGCGCCGCGCAGGCAGCCGGCGTGCACCTCACCACCACCAGCCTCACCCCCGCCGCCGCGCGCTGTGCGTTGCACGCCGGGTCGCTGGTGGGCGTCTCCACGCACACACTCGCGGAAGCGCGCTTTGCCGAGACCTTCGGGGCCGACTTCATCACCTTCGGCCCCGTCTTCTACACCGCCTCCAAAGCGCCCTACGGCGTGCCACGCGGCCTCGACGCCTTACGTGAAGTCTGCGCCGCCGTCACCATCCCCGTCTTCGCGCTGGGCGGCGTCACGCCCGAGCGCATCCCTGCCTGCCTCGACGCCGGCGCACACGGGGTCGCCGCCATCAGCGCCCTACTCGACGTCCCCGACATCGCCGCCGCCGTAGGCGCCTTCGCCGACGCGCTGGGCGGGCTGTAACGCCCGTCTCACACACCCAAACTGGATGGAGATTTCATCATGGCTTGCCAGAACAAAGACAAAAACAAAGAGAAATGCACCTGCGGCAGCGCCAATTGCGCGCGCCACGGCCTCTGCTGCGACTGCGTTCGCTTCCATCGCGAACGCGGCGACCTGCCCATGTGCCTACGTAAATAATCGGCGGCTTCGTGGAACAAAGCCCCGCTTCCTCCTACAATAAAAGCGTCTGGGACTGTCCTCGCGCCGAATGCCCGTCCGGCGAGGACGCGCCCGGTACGGTGTACCGCATCCGCGCTATCACTGGTGCCCGGTACTGGACTGTCCCCGGTGGAGCGCCGCTCGCACGGAAACAGTCCTCCATCGGTGTAGCGCGCGCCCGCTGTGGCGCGCTTGTTTCGCCTGCCAACCCGTGTGGCGAGAGCGCCTAAGCGTTCCCAAGTTGGCACCCGACTCCCGTACGCCGCACGGATACGGTCGCACCACAGGCGCGCCACAGCGGGCGCGCGCTACGATTTCCTTCCCATCCCTGCGCCGGAATCAGAAAGCGTATGGGACTGTCCTCGCCCTTGGCGCCCACCAGGCCAGGACGCGCCCGTTACCCGCCGAGTGCCCACCCTATCTCTGGTGCCCGGTGCTGGACTGTCCCCTCTGAAGCGCCTATCTCGCGGGGACAGTCCAACACCGGGCGCGGATGCCCCCAGAGCGGCTGATCCTGCTCCCGGCGTCGCTTCCGCCACCGGGGCGTTGTCCGCGAGGACAGTCCCATACGCGTATACATACCCACCACCGTCTTCCCGTTGTAGGGGTCGTCCTCCGTGGCGGCCCGCACGTGTCGCGACCGCAGCCGTGCGGCGTGAGGGGACGAGGGTGTGAGCCCATGCGGCGCATCTTGCCGCTCACGCGACAACGTGACACATCAACACTACCACGGGCCGCCACAGCGGGCGGCCCTACCGCGAAAGACGCACGCCGCTACGGACAGCGCATCCGATGCGGGACTGTGAAGGCCGAAGCGTTTCTCTTGCCGGATGAAGTCTGCTTATTTGCACGGTTGGCCATAGCCCGGCTATCTTCGGCTTGAGGTAACTGACTCCTGTTCTTGAGGCGCTGCGGGATTCCTGTCGCGCTCATCATCAATGACGCGTATTGCGCAACTCAGCTAACCCGGCCTCCCTGCTAACCAGCGTGCGCGCGGCGGTCGCCAGGAGATCGCGGAAGCGCTGGTTGCTAAAGTCGAGATGGCTGCTGATCGAGTAGAGCGCATAGAGGGAGGGATCGGTGCAGGGGTGGTCGAGGTGGCAGAGATTCGAGCAACAGCTGACGATGCCGCCATAGATTTGCCCGAGCCAGCGCGGGACCGTCAGGCAGCCGAAGGATTTACCCGGGAGAAAGATCTCGGCGACGAGATGATAGAACTCGTCGATACTCGTGTGCTCGCTATCCAGAATATTGATCGCCTTGCCGGCCGCTTCCGGTTGCGTTGCCGCCAGGTAATTGCCCATGGCCACGTTGCGCACATGCGCCAGCGGCCAGCGATTACGCCCGCGCCAGTGGCCGAAATGGATCATCCAGGGCGAAGTGCGCAGGAAGGCGATGGCGCGCGGCGTGAGCGTTTTGTCGCCGACACCCCACACGGCTGCCGGGCGGATAAGGGCATATCGGTCAGCAGGCAGCGTGGCGCGCACCCACTGTTCGGCGGCAATCTTGTAGTGCGGATACGGGTTATGCGTATTGTTCACCAGCGGGAGCTCGTCCTCGCCTTCCCCGGCAAAGTCGCGCAGCCCATAGACATCCGTGGTGGAGACGAAGACGAAACGCGCGACCCCGAGTTCCAACGCCAGCGTGCCCAGGTGCACCACCGATGCGTAATTTGCCGTGCGAAATGCGCGCGACCAGCCCACGTCGGAGGCACGGCCCGCACAGTGCACGATGGCATCAAGTGCGCCGCCACGGGCCTGCAGCGCGGAGGTCACCGCTGCACGTAGCGCGCGGGGATCGGTCATATCGCCATACAGCAACGTCACCACGCCGTCACGCTGCAATTCCTCGAGTTCCGGCGCGCGCGTCCGGTGCAGCAATGCCAGCACATGCCATCCCTGCGCCACAAATTCGCGCACGGTATAACTGCCGATAAACCCCGCCGCCCCGGTGATGAGCACCTGCCTCACGCAATCACCCCATGCGCCTTGCCCAAACGCCCGATCACCGCCAATGCCGTATCCATATCGTCGCGTGTCAGCGAATTCATGACGCACAAACGCAGGCGGCACTCCTTGCGGCGCACTGCCGGGAAGGTGACGATATTGGTGTAGACGCCATGCCGGCGCAAGGCGTTATTGAGCTGCACCAATTTCGCTTCATCACCAATGATGATGGGGATGATGGCTGACTCGCTGTGCCCTGTGTTAAAGCCGCGCGCGTCGAGCCCTTCCCGCAGGTAGCGGATATTACGCCAGAGCTGATCACGTCCCGCCGCGTCGTCGCGCAGCAGCGTGAACACCTCGATGAGTCCGGCGACAATTGGGGCGGGAATGCTGGTGGAGAAGAAGTACGTTCTGGCGTAGTAGCGCAAGTATTGGATCAGTGCGGCGCTGCCCACACAATAGCCGCCGATGGCCCCCGGCGTTTTGCTGAACGTGCCGATGGTGACATCCACCTGCCCGCTGCAGCCACAATGCTCTGCCGTACCCCGGCCGGTGGGCCCGACCACACCGAGACCGTGCGCATCATCCACCATGACGCGCGCGTGATAGCGGTCCGCCAGCGCCAGGATCTCGGTAAGCGGCGCGATATCGCCATCCATGGAGAACACGCCATCGGTGATGATTAAGCGGCCGCGCTGCGTGTCCGGCAGTTGCGCGAGCGTTTTTTCCAGGTGTCGCATATGACGATGGAGATAGACCTTCACCTCGGCGCGCGAGAGCGCGCAGCCGTCGAAGATGGAGGCATGGTTATAGGCGTCGTTGATGATCACATCGCCCGCACCGCACAGCGCCGAAATCACCCCCACGTTGGCGGAATACCCGCAGGGAATGAGGATGGCATCGTCGGCATGGTAAAAGTCAGCGACCAGACGCTCGAGCTCTCGGTGCAGATCGGTCGTGCCGGAGTACAACGAGACTGCCCCCATGCCGTAACCGTATTTGGCGCACGCCGCCTGGCAGGCGGCCACCACGCGGGGATGCGTGGTCAGCGAGAGATAGGAGTTCGAGCCCATCATAATGACGTCATGGCGCTCGCCGTCACGCTCCTGCACGGTGACGCGGTGATCCGTGGGCCCGAGCATCTGCACGCAGAGGCCATCGACATAGTCACCGGCGGACTGCTGAATATGCCTATCCAACGCCGCCAGCTTGGTAAAGATGTCCTGCTGCCCGCCAGCGGGCAGAAAGTCTTCGAAACGTTGCTCATGTGGTGGTGTCATGCTCATGCGGACGATCCCTTCCGTTGATAGCAGCGGAGCGGCTGCCGACTATCGCAGTAAATGGTACACAGGTTGCAATTCGTACAACGCGAACGCACAAACCCGCCGGCGTTGATTTGTGCCGGCAGATCAGGCTCGCAGATCAAGGGGCGGCACAGCGCCACGGCATCCAAGCCATGCGTTGTGACACAGGCCGTCATCGTCGCCAACGTCCTGAGGCCGCCGACCGGAATGATCGGCAGCGTCGTGTGCTGCTTCAATTGTAGCGCTGCCGGGACATTATACGCTTCTTCGTACGGTATGAGCTTGGCCTGGTAGGCGGGAAAGCAGTAGGCCTTCCACGCGCGGCGCACGAAGGCGGGGTAACGGTTATAAAGCGGATTCACCTGCAAGGCGACATCGAGCGGAAGCTGCCCGCGCATGATATTCAACGCATATTCCATCGTGCCGTAGCTCACTTCGACCGCCGCGACATCCAGGGCTTCCAGGCACTTGACCGTGTGCAGCGCCTGCTCGATGCCGAGACCGGGGGTCGTGTCGTCCCCGGCACTGAGTTTCACCAACACCGGGAAGGCATCACCGCACTGTTGCCGGATGGCAACGATGACTTCGTGCAGCAGCAGCGTCGGTTCGGCCCAGCGATCCTTGCGCCGATTTGTCCAGGGCGTGAGGAACTGGTGCAGCAGATACCCGTGCGCGGCATGGACTTGCACGCCATCGAACCCCGCCTGCTGGGCACGCCATGCCGCCAGGGCGAAAGCGCGAATAATCGCCCGAATCTCGGCGTCAGTGAGCGTGTGCACGGGTTGCTGAAAATAGCTGCAGCGGCGGGATGACGCGCCGACCACCGGCAGCCCGGTGACACGGCGGAGCGTCTGCCGTCCGGTATGCGCGATTTGCAGCAACAGCTTGGTGGGCAAGCCGAGGTCACGCACGCGCGCCACAATGTGCGCCCAGGGCGCGATCTGCGCATCCGTATCGATACCGCACTGCCCCGGTTGCATGGCCCGGCCTTGTTGCGTCACAAAGGCAAAACCGGTCACGATGGTTCCGACACCGCCCTGCGCCAACGCCCGGTAGACCTCCGCTAATTCCGGCCGCGGCATCCCTTGCGCGTCCCCCCACCCTTCGTAGGTGGCCGAGCGCACAAAGCGATTGGGCAGGGTCAGGTGGCGCAGCGCGAGCGGCGTGAATAAACTATGCGGCGATACGATCACGGTAAGATGCCCTCGCTCTCCGCAGGAAACAGCATGGCGGCCATGCTGAGCACGGCCCGGATATACGCGTCGATACTCGCCGCGGCGCGCGGGCATAGCGGCGCTTGTGTCATACGAGAGATTTCCTGGCCCTGGCGGGTGATGACGATCTCCGCGTTCGCGTCCGGTTGCACGGTCCCGATTGGTACCGCGCCCGCGTCACGCAGCGCGCGTTCAACTGTCGCATTATCCTCGGGCAGCGTGAAGAGCAGTTCATATTCACCCGCGCCGCCGAGCAGGCTGGCTGCGGGCGGGATGCCCAGCTGCCGGGCCGTCCCCGCAACCTCCGCCGCCAGCGGTACCTGGTCGATGGCGAGCTGCAGGCATAAGCCGGGGTTCAACAGATGGAGGAGCCATAGCGCGTCGCAGAGCCCCCCGCTGGTATCGATGCAGGCGGTTGCCGCCTCGCGAATGAGACGGGCGCTGTCGAGACGCAACTCAAAGCGTGGCGTGGCGTGCCCGGTGAGCGCCGCCATATTGGCATCGCCCAACGGTCCGGAAATCCACAACGTGTGTGCGGCGAGGGGAATGATCCGCGTCAGCGCGTGCTGCCCGGCGATGCGCCCCATGGCAAAGCCGCAGTAGCGCCACTGCGCCGCGCGGCCGAAATCACCGCCGCAGAGGGCGCACTCGGCTTGCGCCAGCACGCTACTGATGCCCCGTGTCAGCCCGGCAAGGAACGCGTCATCCTCCTCATACGGCAACGACAGGCTATGCATATACCAGGCCGGCTCCGCGCCGGCGGCGAGCAGATCGCTCAATGTGGCCGTGGCCAGATTCGCCCCCAGGGTCTCCGGGTCATCACGGGTAAAACGGTCCTCTTCCGGCGAAAACTCATCCAGCGTGAGCGCCCACAGCGCATCGCCCAGGCGAATCACCTCGGCGTCGCAGGTGTGTACCGCATTCAGTTGCGCGGCATGCCGGGGGAAAGCGCCGGCAATCTGGCGAATCATATCATACTCGTTCATCTGCACCCCCCAGCAACACGAGCGCCTGCGGTAGCACCTCGATGGTGACCGGCAACACACCGCGCGGGTCGCCATCGAATTCTATCTCCTGCGCTTGCCGTGCGCGCACCTGCACGGCGCGGCATGGCCGTACCAGCACGCCGGGCGCCTGGACGACCGCGCCGGAATAACAGGCGGGGATGGCGCGACACATGCCGAGACGACTGCGGCCACTGATGGCGACCAGGTACAGCGCGCCATCGTTCGGCGCAATATCCACCTGCAGGCGCAAACCTGACGCCAGATAGGGGTTCTTGATCACCGACAAATTGTTCACCTGGGGCAGCGGCAGCGGCTCGCCATCAACGACCAGCTCCAGATCGACACGCTGGTCCGCCCATAAAGCGCGCAGCAGCGCGGCGGCGGTACCCGGTACATCGCCGAGGTAGCGCCGCCAGCGATTGGCCAAGCGGGCAGTCGTCGCCCCCAGCCCGATATTACAACTACAGCCGAAATGCGCCACGCATTCCCGCCCCTCGGCGTCCCGGTAGCTGATGCGGGCGACATCGACCCGGCGCATGGCGCCCGCCAATAAGGCCGTCATGGCGCGCTCGGGATCGCTCGGGATGCCGTGAAAGCGGCAGAAATCCGGACTGGTGCCCGCGTAGAGCACCCCCATCTTGACGTCGGGACGCTGCGCTTGCATAAGGCCGTCCAGCACACCGTTTATGGTCCCGTCGCCACCCACCGCCACCACCGTCTCGACGCCGCTCGCCTGTCGTGCGAGGGCGACGGCATGCCCGGCGTGCTCGGTGTACACGCACCGGTACGCCACCCCGGCGCGCCGCAGCATGGCTTCCCAGCCGGCCCAGCGCCGTTGCCCGCGCCCGGCGCGTGAGCCGGGGTTCATAATCAGCAACAGGCTCATCGATAGATCCCCAGCCGTTGGTACAGTGGCGTCGGTGTGCCGGCTTCCCACCCCGCGATGAGCGTTTGGGTCACCGCCCACGGAAGCGGAGTACGGGCGACGTCCTGCGCCGCCAGCGCCGCCTGGATCTCG
>DASXVL010000421.1:0-3731 GCA_036504255.1 Armatimonadota bacterium
AGCGCTGCGTACCAATTCCAGAACGAAGAGGACACGATTACCCCTCGTATTTCTCGATCATGAGACCGGAGTGCGTGCCGCCGATGCCTGCCGCGCAGACCATCACGCGGTTGATGCGCGAAATGCGCGAATGATTCGGCACATAGTCAAGATGGCACCCTTCCGCGGGGCGCGTGAAATTGAGCGTGGCGGGCGCGCGTTGGTGCTTGAGCGCGGCACAGGCGGCCGCCACCTGAAATCCCCCGCCGCTGGCAAAGGGTTGCCCGATGGCCCCGCGCACCGAGCTGACGGGCACATGGAAGGCATGCTTCCCGAGTGCCGTTTCGATGCCCAGGCTCTCCGCGCAATCCGCGCCCGGATGTCCGGTGCCATGCGCGCAAAGCCAGTCGATTTCCGTCGGCGGCAGACCGGCGTCCGCCAGCACGCGCTGGATGGTGACAGCATACGCATGCCCGGAGGGGTCGAGGTTGGTCAAGGGGCGCGCCTCTTCGACGCTGCCGATGCCGGTGATCTCTCCATAAATCCGCGCGCCGCGCAGGCGCGCGTGCATTTCGCTCTCCAGGATGATTGCGGCTCCCCCCTCGACCAGCGCAATACCGTTGTGATCAAAGGAGAACGGGCGGGGAATGCTGCCGCCGTCCTCGGGCACCGGGGCCAGAATGCCACTGCGGTAGAGGGTCGCCCAGGTATACGGGGCGAAGATCGTATCGGTGCCGCCGGCTACGATCAGGTCCGCGGCGCCGGAGCGGATCTGGTTCACCCCCCAGGAGACGCTGTCCAGGCCGCTGACACATCCGGCGGACAGGGTCGCGCAGGGACCGCGCAACCCAAAGTGGATGGCCACATGCGTGGTACAGGCGCTCGGAGTATACTCGCACCAGGCGATCGGGCTGATTCCCCGGTCGCCCCGGGCATTATAGCGTTTGACGTCGGTTTCGATAACTTCACTGACTCCGCCCGCCGCGGTTCCGAAGGAGGTGCCCAGCCGATCGCGATCGAGCTGGTCCAGCGGGAGCGCGGCATCCTCAATGGCGCGTTTCGCCGCCACCAGCGCGTACTGGGAATATTTGAAGACATGCTTGGCATCGACATCCGACATCTCGCTCTTAATGTCGAAGTGCTTCAATTCGCCGCCCAGCGTGAAGCGCGGGTCGGCAATTTTAAATCCCTCGATTGGTCCGATACACGTGTGTCCGGCGAATAATGCCGTCGTAAACTCCGCGAAGCTCTGGGCCATGGGACATAATAAACCGATGCCGGTAATGACGATTTTTGGTCGGGTGAACATATGAATATCCATTAAGTGCATTCGGGTATTTTGCGACGGTCCAGCGCCATCGCTTGGTGGATCGCCTCGCGCAGATTGTCCAGGGTTACCGGTTTGCAGAGGATGCCGTCGTACAATTCGGCGCACTCGTGCTGCGCATCCAGCGAGCCGGTCAGGAGCAACACCGGCGTCTCCGGGAGCGTGCGTCGGATCGCTTGTGCGACGGAATCCCCGGTGTCTTCATGGAGCGCCAGATCGGTGATCACCAGGTCGAAATGCTCGCGTTCGCAGCACATCAACGCGTCACTCGCCCCATGCGCCAGCGTCATCTGATGTCCGAGATGCGCCAGCAGCTCGCCGAGCATTTCCGCGATGTCGTTGCGGTCATCCACCAACAGGATGCGCTGGTTGCGCTGACTCTCCCGGTGAACGGCGATGGTGGCGGATGGCGCGGCGCTGAGGGGCAGCTCGACGGTCACTGTCGTGCCCACGTGCTCTTCGCTCTCGATGCGCAATGTACCCTGGTGGCGCTGGACGATATTGTACGAAACGCTCAATCCCAGGCCGGTGCCCATCCCGCGCTTCGTGCTGAAGAACGGATCACAGGCACGGGCCAGCACCGCCGGGGACATGCCCACTCCGGTATCGCGCACGGTGAAGTAGGCCAATTTGCCCCGGCGACCGGAGGAGATCGTCAGCGTGCCGTTTTCCTCCATGGCATGCAGCGCATTGGTGACCAGATTGATGAGCACTTCGCGGATTTCCGTCGCGCTTCCGGCGACCCAGGTGGAGTCTTCATGCGCGTGCTGCGCCTGTAGCGTGACCGATTTCAAGGTAATCTGTGGCGTCAGGAAGTCGAGGGTGCCATGGATGAGCGTGGCCAGGTGCAGGGGCACAAACGCCGGCTCTTCCGACGTGCGCCCGAAGGCGCTGACGCGCTGCACGATGGTGCGCGCATCGAGGATGGCTTGTTCCAGCTTGGGAAGCCGATCCTGCACCTGGCGGAAATCGGTCGCGATCCCCAGTAGCTCCACATTGCACATGAGCGACATCAGGATATTATTAAAATCGTGCGCGATGCCGGCCGCCATCTCGCCCAAGGCGCGCATTTTCGTATCGTGCAGGGCGCGCGTTTGTGCTTCCTTCAACGTCTCGTGAATCTCCAGGTTGCGCACGGCGGAGGCGACGATAGCGGCCACCAGCATTAACCAATCGACATTTTGCCGGGTGAACGGGCGTGGTTCGAGCCGCTCGATGGTCAGCACCCCCAGGCAGCGATATTCGGCGATGAGGGGAATGACCGCCAGCGCGTTGATGGAGCCGTTGGCGTTAGGAAAGTTGGCGAACCGTTGCGGCCAGTCAGCCCCCAGCAACACCGGCTGCCCGGAATACATGGCCACCAGCAGCGGGGTATCCTCCGCGGGGCAGCGAAATCCTTTCGGCACGCTGTGCCCGGTCAATCGGGCGCTTAAGACACGCAGGAGGAACTGCTCCGCACTTTCATCGTAGGTCCAGAAGGCGATGCGCTCGCACGGCAGGGCTTGCCGGATCTGATTGGCCATGGTCGTGAGGATATCATCGAGACTGTGCGTGACCGTCATCTCCTGAGCCAGGTGGGTGAGGACACGCTGCCAGATCACCGGATTGGTTTCTGATTCCTGGTTGCCGATCCGATGGAGCGCCTGTTCCGCGACCCGCGCGAGAGCGGAGACTTCGAGGGCGGTCTCGATCAGCAGTTCACTCTTTGCGTTGATTTCAATTACCGCAAATGGGATCGCCGCAGTGAAAATCGGGATGATCAGGCGGTGGCCCTCCCGCAGGGTGAGCGTACCGCTGCTCATCGCCCCCTGCAGGTCTTCCCGCTCGGTCAGCGCGATACGCCGCCCCGCGCCATTCCCGGTAATCTCAATCATCGGCGTATCGTCGTTGACGAAACGCCAGACATGGAACTCCTCGACTTCCGCCAGCCGGCTCAAGGACACGATCAGCGCGCTTAACAACGCTCCCTGGTCGGGCGCGAATGCCAGCGTGTGTTCGGCGGCAATGCTAAAATAGGGGTGGCCAAAACAGGGGAGGGCGAGAGTTTGCGTGAATTCCAGCGCTTCTTCCGGGGAGGCGCATTCTTGATGCAGTGTTTCGGCCAGCGCTTGAAAGCCCGTCCGCTGTGTGGTCGCAACCGGAAGCCCCGTCACTGCCGGGTTCAACACTTCCTGAATGGTCTTCAAAAATGCCAGCAGGTTCTCCTGATCCGGAGGGGCAATTCGGAGCATGAGCAGAAGATCGGTGACCTTACGGAAGTGTCGGCGAAGCGTGTGGATGCTGGCAGGGGAGATTTCAGAGACGCGGCGTGCCCAAGCGGATGCCCACGTCTGGCTGATCCGCACATCGGCTATACGGGGTACTGGACAATTGACCATAATCTCCGCCGAGTGAATCCGGCTGGTGGCTGACAGTTGCTACGACG
>DASXVL010000422.1:0-9800 GCA_036504255.1 Armatimonadota bacterium
TGGAACAGGGCCCAAGCCCGGCTATCGCCCTCTACTCAAGAGCGGGTATTGCCGTCCGCGCGTTACGGCAACGTGGTGAGGCGCTTGCCGGTCGCATCAAACAGGTACACGGCCGGCGCGCCGGCATTCCCCAGTTCGAACGAGCCGCGGACCTTTTCGGCGGCATCGGACAAAATCAAGGCCGGACCGCCATCCGCCCCCAGCACAAAGGAACCGCGGAGCTTCGCGGCGGCATCAAGCAAGGTGAGCGCCGGCATCCCATTCGGCAACACCTTAAAGGTGCCGCGTGCCTTGCCGGTCGCGTCCGACAAGTACAAGGTCGGCGTGCCATCCTGATTCAGCCCAAACACCCCACGGCTCTTCTCGCCCGCATCCGACAACATGACGGACGGCGCCCCATTCGCCCCCAGCCCAAAAGCGCCGCGGGTCTTCCCGGCCGCGTCGGACAGAAACAAGTTCGGCGCGCCCGCCACCAGCTCGAACTGTCCGCGGACCTGTGCGGTGGCGTCAGCCAACAGCAAAGACGGTGTGCCACTCGGATCCACCCCAAATACGCCGCGTGCATGCCCGGCGGCATCCGACAGCATGACGGACGGCGCGCCCGTCGCCTTTAACCCAAACGCGCCACGTGTCTTCCCGGCGGCGTCCGACAGAAACACGGTCGGCGTGCCCGTATCCGCCAACTCAAACGATCCGCGCACCTGCACGGCGGCATCCAGTAACATCACGGCCGGCGCCCCATCCTCCGCCAGTTCATACGATCCGCGCGTCTTCCCCTTGGCATCGGTCAACTGCACATACGGCGCACCGTCCGCCTTCATCGAAAACTCGCCGCGCAGTTTCTCGGCGGCATCTTTCAGACACAAGACCGGTGTGCCATCCGGCAGCAGCGCAAACAACCCGCGGTTCGTTTCGGTGGCATCGTTCAGGAACAAGGCCGGATTCCCATTCTTCAACAGCGCAAACACGCCGCGGGTCTTCCCCTGCTCATCCGTGAGGACAAACTGTTTCGCCCGCACCACGTCCTGCGTGACCGGCGCGTTTTGCGCCGACGCCGAGTGGGTGGCCTGGCTCAAGAGGCCACCCAGGTAGCCCATGCCCATCGCCGCCAGTAACAACGCGGCTGTTTTGCAGGTTGATGTCATCGTGAACTCCTTTGTTCCCTGGTCGATAGATGTAAAAAACAGTGTTTCAGTCTGCGCCGTGGCATCGCCCAACGCCTGCCGCTCGCATCACACGAGCGATATGAAGCATATCAGCAATGTTAGCTATTGGTTTCTCTAAGAGAACAAGTGTATCCTTCTTGTGGGCAAACAAAAATATGACCCGCCAATTAAATAGGGACAGACGGTAATATTTATAGCGTAAATATTACCGTCTGTCCCTATTTAATGTGTGCGTGACTCATGTGGCGCACCGCATCGAATGTTGTCGCCGCCCCCCCATTGAGCAGTTCCGTGAGTGCTGCCTGTTTGAGGGCGTCCGGATCGTAAATAGTCCCGGTCTGCACGTATTGTTTGGCCGCTTCACCGCCGACTTTCACCGCAGTCTTTGCGCCGGTTTTTCCGACGTTACTGGCAACAGTACTCAATAACGTGGGTACTGTTTTCGCCGCCTGTTTCCGTCCCGCTTTCGCTGCGGAGCCATGATCAATCGACCCGGTGGCAGCATCGGTCCCTACGGTGATGACAGCAGACCCGAGTGCCCCATTCCTGATATCTTGCCAGGCTGACGGGTCATTGATCACGTCTGCTACGTCATAACGATTCGTCGGGTCTTTGCCATGGCGTTCAATTCCAGCGGAAATCGCATCCTGGTATGCCTGGGTACCGGCCCCAGCGAGCTTCACAGTTTTTTTTGCAGCTTTCACAAATTTTGCAACTTTTGCTGGGAGCCCAGCCTCCGGCACAAGGAACGTCATGAGGTCTAACGGGATGCCCGATAATTTGTCCTCCACCATATCTTCCGCGATTCTCGTCACTGGGAGTTTCGCACTCGGCGCATTGGCTGCTAAGGTGCGCGAGCTCTCCGCGATGAGATCCGGGTCTTTCCGCAACACGCCAACTTCGCGAATCGGTTTTTCCTCAGCACGCTTCATGGCCGCGTACAGGGCATGTGGGATATTGAGTAGATCGGCCGTGAGTAATTCCCCTGTGGTGGCTTCCCGTATCGTCATTTGATTCGCTGGCCGTCTGGTATCCGCCTGCATCACCATTTGATTCGCCCGCGGCGGCGCGGCATTCCAGGCCATCCCGGGCGCGCTGGGCTTGCCCAATATCTGCTGCAGTACCGGCGGAGTCCCGCCGTTTTCACTGGCGAGCGCGTGAGTGATCTCGCTGAGGCGCTGACGGTCGCCCGCCCGCGCTTTTCCCTCCTTGTCAGCCAGCAGGAGCCGTTGTCCCATCTGAAGGAGCCGTTGGCGATACTGCTCTGCAGACTCTCGCGGATTGGCAGGTATTTCGGCCACCGCTCGTCCCGGCGCCAAATAGAGGGGTGGACCTGCCGGCGTCCGCGTACGTGGCTCTGCCGCCGCCTTGCGCTGTAGCTGTGCGCGCGCCGCCGCCAATGCCGCCGGATTCGGCTGCCCGGTCGTGAAGGCTTTCCGATCGATCAAGCCCGCGAGTTGCCTCACGGTTTGTTCTTGCAGGTAATTTCGCCCAAACGGGTCTTTTGGCAAGCCCAATGGGTTCGACTTATTCGCCATACTGTACTCCTTCCGGCATCGGGAGTTACCCAGCCCGCGCCTAAGCACAAAGGCGTATCCCTCGGCAAGCCGAGGGATACGCCAGAGCGTCTTGTGATGCAATTGTCCTTACTATTTAGTCCGCGTGCGTCCGCAACGAGCCCTGACAGGACGACGGCCGTGTCTTACCTCCTGTCAGGGCAGGGGGATAACGCTTCGGTTGCGCCGGAAAACCATTATCACCTTTCTCCCTGCGTGCACCCGGTCTGCATTAGGGCCCGAGTGCCGTGAGATCTTACGGCTTACCGCACATTAACTTGACGATGCCATTCAAATACGAAATGAGATTTGGCACAGCCATACTGTAATCATGCGGGTCGGACGGTGGCGTAGCAGTCCCGCTGTCAGCGGCTGCCTGCGGCGTAGTGTCTTTCTTTTTCTCCAGAAATTTCCTCCAGCCCGCGGCGCCCTCGATGTTTGAGTCCGAGAGCAGGCTGGTCCTATACTGGATGGGGGTGGGGGACATCGCTTGCGCCATTTGATAGCCGGCCATGGCCTGCTGCCCCATTGCGCCCGCCTGGCCGAGCAGGGCGCCCATCGACTGTTGTTTGCGCGCTTCGATCTGCTGATTCGTCTGTGCGCGGGCTTTCGCCATGTTGTGGCCATACGCCCGCCAATAGCCCCCCATACTGCTGGTCGACGCCCCGCCGCGCCCCGCCACCGCCTGCCGCAGCTGGTCCTGCCCCTGCGTGTAGTCGTGCCGGGTCTGTGCGCTGAAGGTGTGCTGCTGCGCGCGGTCGTAGGCCGACAGCGGATCATTCACCTGCTGCGCCAACTGCGCCAGCATCGGCCCCTGGTACATCGCCCACCATTTTTTCATCTGCGCGGCAATGGCGCCGACATCGCGGGCATGGTTGTTGCCCCCGCCAAACAGTCCTCCAAGAAATGCCATGGTTTGCTCCTTCTTCCCCGCCGCTTCCTTCCACCGCTGTCAGGCCTCCGGGGAGCGGGTGACACAAGCGGTCTGTGGCTAATTGCCGATGCTGCGAATGAGCGTCGGATTAATGAGATCGACGTGGCCCGAGTTGTCGTTCCGCAGCACCTTGAGATAGTTATACTTTTTATCGTAGGACAGCACGGTGCCATTCCGTATTTCATCAAACGCCCGTTGCCAACCGATCTGATCACCCGGTTTGATGTCCGCCGTCACCGGACGAGGAGCCGGCAACGCGAGGAGATCTGGTGCGGCATACGCAGGGCGTTGTGGCAGTTTGCCACCCAGGCGTATGGCCAGCTCAGTCGCCGGCGCTTCGGGTTTTGGCGGCATGAGCATTGCCGTGTTGGTTGAATTGTTCGGCAGTGCTTTCATCGGCGACGTGTTGCCCGAATTGTCCAACAGTGCTTTCGGCGGTGTCGTCATTCCTCTGGCCGGCGGTGCTGTCGCTGGCGCTACCGGCGCTGGTGCTAGCGGCGTCTCCACGGTCTTCGCCGTCGCCTCCTGCGCAACTGGCGTACTCTCCGCCGGGTTCGTGCGTGCGTTCGCCGTCGCCTTTTGCCGCAACAGCTCTTCGAGCGGAGGCAACTGCCCTCCGGTCCCTTCCGATGTTGGCCCTGCCGTGCGCTTCGAACCAAACTTCAGATTCAGTTGTTGATTTTTTGCCGCGCCCATAACGAGACTGAGCGCTAACGTGTACGGATTTACCTCACCTTTCTCGGCGATATCCTGTACCCCTGTGCTCACCCCGTTCCGAATTATCGTAAACAGTTTCCCTTGCGGTATCGGCAACAGGTTGAGCAAATTGTTGAGCACGACATTAGTCCCAGCTACGCGCGCAGCCGCCGCGACTTGCTCGTGGGTCCCCACGACCTTCGTCGGATTGTCCTTGTTTCTTATATTACTGCCCATCGCGTGCGCTTGGTTATACCCAATACCGAGTAGAGTCTCTTTTACGGGGTCGATGACTTTCCTCGCTCGCGACATCAAGACCGAGTTATTCTTGATCCTCCATACCGCTCTCGCGAGCTTTGGTGATTTCCTCGCCAACTCATAACCGACTTTCTCCGCATAGGATAAAAATTTGACCCCGGTTTTTGTGGCGCTGGCTGCACGGCGGATGCCATTTAATAATTCTATGGCCGTTCCTTCACCAGCAAGCTGAAGGAACGTGGAAAGCACTGCATCGACCTGATCAGCCGTGGCCTCATCACCACCGACATTGTGGTCATACAGGCCGAGAGTAACTGCACGTGTCATGCCCTGTGCCGCGCCCAGAATCACATTGTCTTGTTGCTCCCACTTCCCCTGTTCAATACTCTTCAGGTTTTCCTGGTGGGCAGCGGCCTCCAGCGGGCGTCTTTTCTGTTCGAGATTCTCCCATTTATACACTTGTTTGAGAAACAGTCGTCCTTCATGCGTGGCCTGTAGCGTGTGAAAGAGCGGCGTCGTCGAGAAAATGGTGGGCGTAATGTGCTCGTTGTGGACCAGCTCTTGCAAGAGCTGCACCGCTTTCGCTTGGTCCGCCGGCTTTGCTGAACCAGCCAGGCGGTGAAAATCGGCGATGGTTTGCCCGCGCACTTGCGCATCGAGGGCATCGGCGCTACGTCCGTGTTCCGGCGCGGCGAGCTGCTGTCCGCTGCGCCGCAAGATGCCATAGAGGAGCTCGGCCCGTTGCACATCCTCCGGCGCCGTACTCATGCGGATGCGCTCATACTCATTGCCCAGCCGTCGTTCCCGCTGCGCCGGGCTTTCGTTGGCCGGTATGGGTACCGGTGGTTTGGTGAGCCACTCCGGCAGCGGCTGCCCGCCCACGAACGGGTTGCGCATTGTCGCCTGCAGCGATTTGGGCGGTAACGACAGTGCGGCGCTGAGGGCATTGCCGTGTGCTTGTGTCACGATTTTCAGGCGCTTCAGCTCTTCCGGCGTCGCCTTGTGCTGCTGTGCCAACCGCGTCAGCCGTGTCTTCTCATCGGCAAGCCGAATGACACGCTGGGCAGGAGTTTCCGGCGGAGATGCGGGCGCGGCCACCGTCGGCCTTGCCGGCGCAGTTGCCCGTGCCGGGCCCGCCGATTGCGGCACTCGCAACAGGGGTAACCCCGTGTGCGCTGACGGCGTCGTGCCCAGTGGAAACACTGGTTTGCCATTGGCGTCGAACCACTGGGGCGCCTGGGACGCAGGGAACAGTGTGCCACCCCTCGTGCCTGATTTCGGTGAATTTGCCATAATCTTCTCCTCTCCGATTTATGCAGTGGCGGGGCGCTCGAACCCTTCCAAACGGTGCTGTAGCCTCACCGCTGTTGCACCCATAGCGCACCCGATGCGGAACTTCCAGACCATGCTGCTAGCCCTGCACCCCTGCTCTATGCACTCTCCCACATCCCGGCCCATCCGTTCTGGTCCTGTCCTGGGCGCGTCCTAATCATCCGCCAGGAACTTCCTCCAGCCCGCGGCGCCCTCGTTGGCGTTCGAAAGCAGGCTGGTCATATACTGGATGGGGGTGGGGGACATCGCTTGCGCCATTTGATAGCCGGCCATGGCCTGCTGCCCCAATGCGCCCGCCTGGCTGAGTAGGGCGCCCATCGACTGTTGCCGGCGCGCCTCGATCTGCTGGTTCGTCTGTGCGCGGGCTTTGGCCATGTCATGGCCGTACGCGCGCCAGTAGCCCCCCATACTGCTGCTCGACGCCCCGCCGCGCCCCGCCACCGCCTGCCGCAGCTGGTCCTGCCCCTGCGTGTAGTCGTGCCGGGTCTGCGCGCTGAAGGCGCGCTGCTGCGCGCGGTCGTAGGCCGACAGCGGATCATTCACCTGCTGCGCCAACTGCGCCAGCATCGGCCCCTGGTACATCGCCCACCATTTTTTCATCTGCGCGGCGATGGCGCCGACATCGCGGGCATGGTTGTCACCCCCGCCAAATAGTCCCCCAAGAAATGCCATCGTTTGCTCCTTTTTCCCCGTCGTCACGGGCAGGTTTCGCCCATCCGGAGAGCGCCGTGTCGCGCATCACTTCGCCACTGTCGCGGCGAATTTGCCGACTTGCGCGAGGTATTTGATCATGTCCCCCATGGGATCAGCCACCATCGATTGCGCCGTCTGAAAGCCGCCCATGGCATTCTGCCCCAACGTGTTCGCCTGGCCGAGCAGGGCGGAGATCGACTGCTGTCGGCGCGCCTCAATCTGCTGGTCCTGCAGCGCGCGGGCTTTGGCCATGTCGTCACCATACGCCTGCCAGTACGCGCCCATGGTGTTATTGCCATAGGACGACGTCCCGGCCCCGACGCCGCGATTGGCCAACGACTGCTTCACCTGGTCTTGCCGCTGTGTGTACTGGTTCAGCGTATCCGCGTTGCCGGTGTTCATCTGCGCGTCATCGTAGCCCGTCCGCGGGTGCGCCACCTGCTCTGCCAAGCGCCCCAGCATTGGCCCCTGGTACATCGCCCACCACTTCTTCATCTGGGCGGACATCTTCGCCGCCTCGCGGGCATAGCGGTGGCTCCCGCCAAACAGTCCTCCAAGAAATGCCATGATTTGCTCCTTTCTAACTAATATCCGCACGAACCCACGTAACGGGGGGAACCATCCACTGAGCTATTTGCACATCCGTTTGATTCCCGCCGCCGTTGTTTAGGAGTATTTGCAGCACACTGTTCCCGGCTGGTAATGTTAGCGTGACCGCGCGGTAGGTCTCCGTTGTCTGCCAGGAGCCAACCAGTGTGCCGTTAATGTAAATGAAAAGTGAGTCGTCATTTTCAAAGATTGGTAATACTATTGTGGCCCCTGTCGCGCTTTGCACGACCATCGACCACAAGAACGAGTGACTGTGATCTACCACGTTCGTGTGGCGCAATTCCCCCCCCTGACTAAGCGTAAGTCCCATTTCATAGACTGTAGCGGCATTAAACGCGGCTAGTGTCGAGTAATTTGCATAGGCGAATTGCGTGCGCCATCCCTTCAATGTCGCCGACCCCGCCACGATATCCGCCAGATGCTGCCCATCCAACGTATCGGCGTCCTTCCCCGTCAGCGTCGCCGGAATGCGCGCCAACTCCAGCGTGCCGCTGCTGACATCGCTCGCCGCGTGCGCGTGCGTGCTGTTCGCCTTCCCGGTGAGCCCCGCCCACAGCGCTTGCAACTGCGCGAGCAGGGTGGGCGAGCCGTTGCGCGCCGCCGTCACTTCGCTCGTCACCGCGTCCGCCGTCGCTTGCGCCGCCGCCACCGCGGCCCCTGCCTCGACCGCCAGCGCGTCCACCGCCGCTTGCGCTGCCGCCGCCGCGGCGATCGCCTCTTGTGCCACCTCGTTATCGCCGCCGTATTGTCCGCCATAGACCACCCGTGTCACCGGCGCGCTGTTGCTGCTGGCGCCCGTGGTGGTCGCGCCCTTTTTCTGTTTCCGCAAGGCCGACTGCTCGACAGCCGAGAGGCCCTGCCCCGGCAGATACTCCGTCATCGCACACCCCCTCGTCCCAGCACGTCCGCCGTCAACGCGCTAATCTCGCCGCCGCTTGTTGTCGCGCCGGAGACCGTCAGCGTCATCGCTTCCGTCGGGCGCATCAGCGGCACGCGCCAGCGCGCCACGCGTGACGCCGCCGGCACGGCAAGCGCCTGCTGCGCCAGCGTGCTGTCGTCGGCCGTGGTCAGTTGCAGGTCGACCGCCTCCAGCAGCGTCTCGTCCCGTTCGCGCACGTCCTTCCCGGCAATGGCGCGCACCTCCGTCACCGTCTTCAGCCGCAGCGCATCGCCGAGCGTCATGCGACCGCTGCGCCAGGAATAGGCAATCGGCGCCCCGGCATCCGTACACCCCGTATTGAGGTGACTGATCTCCGCGTGGTCGGCGGCATAGGCGCCCGGCTTGTCGAGGTGCTCGCCGTAGCACGCGCAGCCCTGCGCTTGCTCGGTCCACACACTCCAGCCGAATCCACCGGCGGCGAGCGGGTAGAGCACATACGTCGTCGCCTCATACGCCGTGTCGCCCACCACCTCGTCATCGTTGACGCTCGGAATGGTGAGCAGGTACCAGTTGCGCCGTTTGTCGTATACCGCGAAGGCGGCCTCTTGCTGTGCGCGCGTGGTCTGGCGCAAACGCGCTTCAATGGCCTGTCCAATCGACTGGATGCCCTCCGGCGTCGCCGCCCATACCTTGTCACGCCCGAGCCACACCGTCAGCCCATCGCCCACCTGCTGCACCGTTTCGTGCGAAATACACCCCGCCGTGGTGGACATCGGCACCAGCGAAATATCCTGCGCCGTCGCGCCGTCCAAGCGCCACACCCCGGCGTATTTGAAGATGAGCAGGTACGACCCCCACGCGCCGAGCCCCGTGATGGGGCGGCCGTCCTCGCCGATGGTGATCCAGCCGCCGTACGTCTCCGGCGTCTCCAGCATCATCTCGATCGGCACCCGGTCGGGGTCATCCCAATTCGACAGATAGAGCGTATCGTGCGGCAAGCCGGAGCGATCCGTCGGCCGCTCCACGCCATCGTTATCGAGCGCGTACGTGTCCGGCGGTGGCGCGGCGTAGAACATGCGCCCCTTGTGCGTGTAGCACAGACTGGCCATCGTGCGCGGCGCATTCACGAACGTCGGCATGGGGATCACGTCGCCGGAGAAATCGCCATTCCAACTGAAGGTATAGGGCGAGTCGCCCGACAGGTCGATGTCCGCCAGTTTGATAAAGCTCGTCCCGGCCTTCCCCCCCTGCACATAGAGGCGCGCGACGGTCGGCGGCGGAGAGAGCGTGTCTTTCGTCACGCTGATCTCCAACGATGTCGGCAGGCTGTAGATGTCGGTGATGGCGCGCTTGGTGAGCACATTATTGGGCGGCGATTCACGCACGTCACTGCCGCTGCCCCAGCGGTAGGCGTAGAGAAAATCGTATTCCTCATTCGGCAAAAACGACGAATTGCTAATATCGGCACGCACATAATCGACCAGCACCGTGATCGCCTGCGTCTCTGTAGGGAGAAAACCCTGCCCTCCCGGCAGGGGTAAGCGCGCACTCGGCACCGTGTCCTGGAGAAAGGTGAAGTCGAGCGACACGAATTTGACCGACCCGATAATCGCGGCGGACTCCTCCGAGATAGTCACCGTTTTCGTGAGCCACTTGTTCACCGTGTCTCCATCGTC
>DASXVL010000423.1:0-8391 GCA_036504255.1 Armatimonadota bacterium
CGGCAATGGGTTCGCGCCATTTTTCCCAAAGCAACGCATACCATGCCCACTTGGAGGTTGGACGTGATGTGCTGCTGGGCAGGATGCCCGACTCCCTCATACCGTAACCTCCTTCCGCGTCATGCCCCGTGCCGGGAGAAACCGCGCCGGCACGACGGCATCAAGCAAGTGCGTGAAATATAGGCCGATGGCATAGAGCGGCAGATACACCAAAATTGCCACAACGTATTCCGCCAGCATCGGCAACGTCGGGGTGAGCCAGAAATGCAGCAGGCGGCTCATGCCACCGGCCAGCACGGCGGTCACGAGGATCGTCGCGATCTTCTTCCAGGGCATGAACGCCACCCAGCCGATTTTCGTGATCCAGCGCACGTACCAGTGCACCCACAACGAGGTGCCGATGTACTTGGAAAAAATCGCCCCGAACGCCATACCGATCATGCCAAAGTAATGTCCGAAGAAGAGTACGCAGGCCGTGCCGACACACAGATCGAACGCCGTCACGGCAATCAGCACGCGCGTGGCCCCGATGGACACGTACAGTGGCTGCATGGCAAAGAGGAGTAGGGGCACAATCCACACATAGATGGAAAAGATCGTCCCGCTGTCGGCAAAGCGGTTGGAAAAGAGAATCTGCATCGTCTCGTGGCCCCAAAACGCCAGAAACCCGAGTGACGCGAAGATCAGCACGCCCATCTTGACCATCGCACGATGCCAGATCGGCAAGACACCGTCGAAGTCTCCCACCGAGGTGCGGCGCGAAAATTCCGCCATGAGCACCACGGCGGTGGCGTTGGTCACCATCGTCACGGTAGGAATTTCAATGGTGCCATTGGTATACACCCCGAACATGGCGGAGCCGAAGGCATGTGACACCAGGAAACGGTCCACGTAGTTGGAGCTAATCGCGATCAGCGTGACGGCAGCCAATGGCAGCGAGAACCCCCATTCATCATGCAGCATTTCGCGCTTCCACGCCGCGCGCACGCCGCGCACCGTGGAAAACATCAGCGCCAGCGCGATACCCCACATCACCCCGGCTTCCACCATCCACACGGTAATCGCCTGCACCAGGGTCGCATGATAAAAGATCGGGATGACCAGCGCACAAAACATGCCGACACGTACCGAGGCATTGAAGATGACCACCGCCGCGGGACGGTTCGCGTGCAGCAGCGTGCCTTCCACCGCTAATGTCGGTAACATAAAGATCGGATAGATGGCAAAGACACGGAGCAGGTCGCCCAGCAACGGGCTCCCCAGCAAGCGGCCAACCCCAGCCGCCCCCGTGTACAAGAGGCACCCCAGCACCACGCCGGAGAGCATTAACAACAGCACGGTCTGTATGAGGAACCCTCGTCGCTCCCCCCCCTGATACCGGGGCAAAAAGTAGAAGGTGGATTGTGGCAAACCGACCGCAAAAATCTGTGAGAGCACCATGTAGAGCATGATGAGCTGGCACACCGCGCCGTAACTCTCTTTATTGGGCATGATGCGCGCCAGCACCATCAGGGTACTGGCGGCGGCCGCCATATTCAGCAGGCGCCCGGCCCCGATGATGGCTGCCTGGGTTGTCAGTCTCGTCGTTCCCATCCAACTCCCTTCCTGGCGTGCGTACGGGGCCGCCGGGGCGGTGACTATACCAACCAACGCCCTCCCCATCCGGACGGATGGAGAGGGCGCCGTGGTCCTCTCATGCGGACGTACGTGTCAACCGAGACACTTGCGCGATTTCCTCGGGCCGCCCGCCAGCCACCGAGTCGCCGTGTTATCAACCCCATGTGCTGCGTTCCCCCGGCACGCCTTGGCCGATGGAGCGCAAAGACATCTGCCTATACGGTAGCGAAAAGCACCGGATGGGTGTGTTCATTTCCGCCCCATGTGGCGGGTCGGAAACATCCAGACATCCCAAACGTTCAACAAATCGGCGACAATCTTACTCAAGAAAGGCGCGGAGTAGGCAAAAGAGATAACTCGTCGCTCTTGGCGACTCTCGCGCTAGAACAACACCAAGGAGGTCGATCGTGCCGTTGACAGTACGGGAATTATCTGCTGAAGACTTCACACTGTGGGACGGTCTGCTGGCGACGTCGCCGCAACGCTGTATTTTTGCGCAACGGTGGTGGATGGAGATCGTGACACGGGGCGGGGTGCAGTTGCTCGGTTGTTTTGATACCGATCGTCTGGTGGCGGGGCTCCCCCTCTGGCCCTGCGCCACCTTCGGGGTGCGACGACTGCGGCAGCCACCGCTCACCCCCTATTGGGGGCCGATTCTGCGGCCCATACCCGGTAAATATGCCACGCGCGTGAGTACGGAAATGGAGATTCTCCGGGCGTTTGCCGCCGCCCTCACGCCCTGGCAGGACAGTATGCTCGCCTTTCACCCGAGCCTCGACAATTGGCTGCCGTTTCACTGGAGTGGTTACCAGCAGACCACGCGCTATACTTATCGCATTGAAGCGCTCGCGGAGAACCTGCCAGTCGGCAAAGGATTGCACCGTTCCGTACGGAATGCGCTCAATCGTGCAGCGAACAACCAGCTCACCATCAAGGAGATGGTTGACCCGATGGTAATTGCCGAAATGAGTCGTCTCTCCATGGCGCGGCAAGAACTACAGAGCTCGCTTGAGATCCGCGCCTTCTGGTCGGAATTATCGCAGGCGGCCACGCAGCGGAATTGTCTGTTGAACGCCGTGGCCATGGACCCGCAGGGGGAGGTACACGCCGGGTATGCCATCGTCTGGGACGACCGCTACGCGTACGACCTGTATGGTGGGGGCGATCCGCGCTACCGCGATTCCGGCGGCGGCACGTTGGCGTTGCAGCACCTGCTGGAGGCCGCGGCACAGGTGGCGCCCGGATTCGATTTCGAAGGCTCGATGACGGAATCGATTGGACGATTTTTCCGGCAATTCGGCGGGGAGCTCACGTCATTTCTCGCCGTGTCCCGTGCCGCCTCACGTCGCATTAACACCGCCCGTTCGCTGCAAAGCTGGTGGCAAAACCGCCTGCACCATGAGGGAAAGAGCAACTGTGCTCCCCTTCCGGCGAAGGAGGCGCAGGCGCAAACCCCCACGGCGACATAACGGCAACGCAGACCCCGACGGGGGATACGCGCCAGGCGATCACGCGCTGCCGCCGCACCGGATACTCAGCGGCGACGAAGCCAGTCGAACCAGCCGCCCAACTTGCGCTGCGCGGTGTATTCGGCAGGATGGCAGGCTATCGGCTCGCCGGCGAGGATGCGTCGTGGATTCTGCTCGAAGAGTTCGGCGGTGACCTCCTCCCCTAACACGGCGGTCACTTCTCGCGCCGCCTCGGTGAGACCGGGGCGGCGCTGGATGGGGGAGTGCGCGTCAGAGGCGACGAAGTGCGCCCAGCCATGCCGCAGTATCGTCCACGCCAATTTCTGCGGCGGTACGCCATGCTTGCCTAACAGGCTGGAGGCATTGACCTGCATGAGCAGGCCACGGTTCGCGAGCGCCGCGAGCGGTGCGGGGTCCATCTGGAACGGCAGCAAACGCTCCGGGTGCGCGAGGATCACATTATAGCCGCGTGTTTGCAGCGCAAAGACGGCGGCATCAAATCCCATGGGCAACGCGGTAAACGGGGAATCGAGTAGCAGATATTTCCCCTGTACGCCCAGAGTCAAGGGGACGTCGGCCTCCAGGGCGGGGAGCAATTCTTCCAGGGGAGAGACCTCCGCGCCGGGGATGATTTGCAGTGGAATATTGGCCGCCACCAGTGCATCTTGCAGGGTCGCCACCCAGCCGGCGATCGCGCCGGCGCGTTCGATGTCCTGCTGCCAGGCGATATGCGGGGTCGCGAACATGATGGTCGTTCCCCCCGCCACCGCCTGCTGTGCCATGGCGAGTGACTCTTCCATGGTGGCCGGTCCGTCATCGACGCCGGGCAAAATGTGACTATGAATATCGATCATGCCTGCAGACCTGTCCGTTGAAGATGCCGCGCATAGCGACCAACGCCATACCGGGTCATGGACCTCCGGCAGCGCCGGAGGCTTGATGTTGTGTACCGCGCAAAGCGGTATCCTGTTACTTGGCTAAGCGCCTCGTCAGTGATCCCAGCCAGGCTGTTGTTTCCAGCCGGGGATAGCCGGGCTATCCCGTGTACTTTGATAGTGCAACCACGCACGAGGGCAGTTCTCGGCTTTCCGTTCGTGAACGATGACAGCACATGCAGAGAGCATCATGACCAGTCCCGGAACTGTCACACGATGGGAGTCTCCCCGGCAGAGCCGTGGGTTTACCCGGGATTAATTTTACCGTCGGCGTCTAGGCGGGGAGCAAGGGGAAACCGAGGGCCTCGCGCTGGCGCACAAACCCCTCGGCGCAACGACCCGCCATGGCGCGCACTCGGTCGATGTACCCGGTGCGCTGCGTCACCGAGACGACGCCGCGCGCATCCAGCACATTGAAGGCATGCGAGCATTTGAGCGTAAAATCGTACGCCGGCATGATGTTATCGGCGTCAAGCAGTCGATACGCCTCCCGCTCGTAGCCTTCGAACAGTGCCCGCATGAATTCCGTATCCGCCAGGCGAAAATTGTAATGACCCCAGGCATTTTCGCTTTGCCGGTACACTTGCCCATAAGTCAGCGTATCATTCCAGTGGATATCTTGATAATGGGACACGCGCTGCACTGCCATGCAAATGCGTTCCAGGCCATAGGAGAGCTCGACGGACACCGGTGAGAGTTCCATACCGCCGGCAATCTGAAAGTAGGTAAATTGCGTGATTTCCAGGCCGTCCAGCCATACCTGCCAGCCGACGCCCGAGGCGCCCAGCGTGGGCGACGCCCAATCATCTTCCATAAAACGGATATCGTGGTGGCGGGGGTCAAAGCCTAACGCGCGCAGGCTATCCAGATACAGCTCTTGCACATTGTCCGGGGAGGGCTTCAGAATCACCTGGTACTGGTAATGCCGGTAGAGACGGTAGGGGTTCTCGCCATACCGGCTATCGGCGGGGCGGCGTGAGGGTTGTACATAGGCCGCCTGCCACGGCTCGGGGCCAAGCGCACGCAGAAAGGTCGCCGGGTGCATGGTACCAGCCCCGACTTCGACATCATATGGCTGCTCGATGACACATCCGTGTCGCGCCCAATACTCCTCGAGCGCCCGGATGGTCTCCTGAAAGGTCATACCCAGTCGTCCCTTGTCTCACCACGGCAAAGCCTGCCGGAGGAACGTGCGTTTTTCTTACAGTACAAGTATAGCACGAGGAACCGTGCTGGGGCAAAACACTCTGTCGCGCCCGCACGCGATCCGGCGGCTTCCAGGTACGACGTGGGTTGCAGGAGAGGGGGAAATCGCGCTTATTCGGTGGCGAAGGGCTGTTCCTGGTGACTGATATGGGTAATCGCATTGCTGGCGTCGACGAAGACCACCGTGGGCTCCCACTCCGTCGCCTCAAGCGCGGTCATCATGGCATAGGCAATGATAATGACTTGATCGCCCGGACGGGCATGGTGCGCGGCAGGGCCGTTCAGACAGATCACGCCGCTGCCCCGCTCACCGGCAATCACGTAGGTTTCCAGCCGTGCGCCGTTACTGAGGTTCAGTACCTGCACGCGTTCATGCGCCAGAAATCCGGCGGCTTCCATCAAATCCGTGGCGATGGTAATGCTGCCGACGTAGTCCAAATCAGCTTGTGTTACCGTGGCGCGGTGAATCTTCGATTTACAGAGGGTCAAAAACATGGTTGTGTTACCGTCGCGGACACTCTCGCGTAGGCCATTGAGCTCGGCGCGTCGTGATTCCCGAGTCGATTTCGTCGTGTCCAGCGTTGTATTGTACCGCGTCACTCCACACGGCGCAAGCGAATACGCCCTATACCGCGGGGGGCGGCGGCGCTTTGGGCACGAGCGGCGCGTTATCGATCAGCCGTGTTTTGCCAAACTGCACGGCGAGCAGCAGGCGGGCTTCATGCGTCAAGATGCGCATGGGGGCCAACGTCTCCGGGTCAACGATCAAGGCGTATTCCAGATGGGCGAGCGGCTGTGCGGCGACCGCCGTGTCAACGGCGCTGATAATTTTCGCCACTTCCAGCTCGCCCAACTCGACCTGCTTTTGCGCCTGTTGCCAGAGACGCGGCACGATACGGGCGGCCTGCCGCTCGGTCGGCGTCAGGTAACTGTTGCGTGAACTCATGGCGACCCCGTCCGATTCGCGTACGGTCGGTACGCCGACCACCGACAAGGGCCAAAAGAGATCGCGTACCATGCGACGGATCACCTGCAGTTGCTGGTAATCTTTCTCGCCGAAATAGGCGCGGTCCGGGCGCACGATATGGAACAACTTGGCACAGACCGTGGTGACACCGCGAAAATGCCCGGGGCGCGATGCGCCGCAGGCGATGTCCGTCAACCCTTCGACCTCCACCCAGGTGCTGTTGCCGCGCGGATAGAGCTCACGCGGTTCCGGGTGGAAGATCAGGTCTGCGCCCGCTTGTTCGCAGAGTTGCTGGTCATGCGCTAAATCACGCGGATACTTGTCCAGGTCTTCGTTCGGCCCGAACTGCGTGGGATTCACGAAGATGGAGACGACGACCAGGTCGCACTCTTCGCGTGCGCGGCGGATGAGGGCTTCGTGCCCCGCATGCAGATACCCCATGGTCGGCACAAAGCCGATACGCTTCAAATAGGACCGGCGCATGCGCACCGCATCGCGTAACTCCGTAACGGTGATCAGAGTCTCCATACACGCTCCCGCACTCAAAGATAGCTCATTCTAGCCCATCCGCGCCCAGCAGGCAACTGCGGCACGCCGCTGCAGAAATATGGTACAGCGACGAAGAATCACACAAAACGGACGATGCAACGAGGGATTGCCGGTAAGACGGAGTCGGGGACGACCGTTGCAGGCCATGGCCCTGGGCGTGCGTGGATTCGTGCCGGCACGTGTGCGACACCTTACGTGTGTTTCGGCATAATCCGACTTGTCCGGCGTGGTTTGCCACACGAATCGCGGATAATGAGGTCAACAGGCACCAAGATGGTTTCCGGCGTGTAATCACAACCAGTGTGGCCTTCGCTAATGCGCCGCACGAGGAGCTCAATGGCACGTCGCCCGATTTTCTCCGGGTACTGCTCCATCGTGGTCAGCGGAGGGGAGAGCCGCTCGGCAAACGGCATATTACCGCACCCCGCGACGCTGATCTCCTGTGGGATGCGGATGCCGTGGCGGCCGGCGTGTTGGATAAATTGGCCCGCGCAGCCGTCGCCGGCGATCAAGGCGGTCGGCGGCTCCGGATCGGCGAGGATCTCAGCGGAGAAGGTGTCGAAGTCCGCCACGTAGTCTTCGCGGACAAACTGGCCTAACCCTGACCGTTTCATGGCGTGTGTGAGCGCAGGGAAGTGTATCAATGGCATCTCACGATCAGTTGTTCCTCCCAAATACCCGATGCGTCGGTGTCCCAGACGCATGAGATAGTTGACGAGTTGCTCGCCCAACGCCTCCTCATCCGTCAATACCTGGTCAACCTCCGCGAGTTGCTGGTAATCAATCGCAATGGGGATGATATTATGGCTCCACAGCGCGAGGAGCGTCGAGTGCGGCAATGGTTCGCGCTGGCCGGTCATGAACAGAATCCCATCGAAAGGTTGCTCAGCGATCTGCATGATCGCCTCGCAGGCTTTCGCCAGGACATAGTGCGTCTGTACAATGTGTATATGGCAGAGCTTCTCAGCGCCGGCTTCCAACACGCCGCTCAGCACGCGCCCGTAATACTCCGAACTGACACTGGAGACAATGCACGCGATCCTGGTAGTCGGCGTCGCCGACGTCTCTGCCGCTAACCGATTTGAGCGATAGCGGAACAGTTGCACAATGTCCAAAACACGCTGCCGCACTTCCGGCCGTATATGCGGATTATTCGCGAGCACGCGGGAGACGGTCGCGGTAGAAACATTTGCCAGTTGTGCTATCTGCCGCATGGTGGCCATAAGAGGAAATCCTGTATGCAAGACTCATGATTTACGTAATCTATAACGCCTACGAACAACGTGTCACATAGTATACAACATAAATACCCGGAACACGACAGGGGAAATGCGGTACCCAGCCCTTCCGTGTTGACCGATGGCAGGGCGCGTGAGGCGCAAATGGGTACTTTCTATACGCATGGTATCATGTCGTGCAGCCTGTCTCGTGGTGTAAGCAAGCGTCTAGCATTTAGCTGTAGCGGGTGTCACGTCGTACCTTCTCTTGGTGCCCGTAGCGCGCGCCCGCTGTGGCGCGCCTGCCTTGCCTGCTGACCCGTGTCCGCGAGAGCGCCGGAGCGTTCCCAACTTGGCACCCTGCGCCCTTTCGCCGCACGGATACGGTCGCACGACAGGCGCGCCACAGCGGGCGCGCGCTACAGACGCTC
>DASXVL010000424.1:0-6557 GCA_036504255.1 Armatimonadota bacterium
TGTGCGAGACAGATCAGGCGCGGCGCGTCCAAAGTAAGCGCTTCACCGCGAAACCCACCGAAGAGGGCCTGTGCAGCAAATCCCGCCTCCTGCAGCATGCTCGTTAACTCCGTGCAGGTGTAAACCCGAACAGAATGTTGGAAGCTGCGTTGTCCGCGCGCGTCAACCATGAGCTGCCAATGGGTGTAGCGCCCGCTGGGCACATCCCAGGTCCATTCGCTGATCACCAGGGTGTCATCCGGCAAACGTTTCCAACTACGTGGCTGCGCCTGGCGAATCATCGCGTCGCGATTGGCGATATCCAGCAACAACCAGCCGCCGGGGCGCAGGCTCCGCGCAATCTCTGCCAACACCTGGGCGTTCTCGACGTCCGAAAAATAGCCGAACGCGGAAAAGAGATTCACCACGGCGTCAAAGCACCCCACAAAGGGTAAGCGCCGCATATCTCCCTGCACCAAAGCGAGGGGGACGTCCTGCGCTGTCGCCTTCCGTGCCGCTTCGTGCAGCAGGTTCGCCTGGTAATCCAGGCCCACCACCCGGTAGCCCTGTTGCGCGAGCGCTACGGCATGTCGCCCCTGGCCACACGCTAAATCGAGCACGTGTGCGTCGGGGGCAAGACGCTTGGCCAGTTCGGTCGCCAAAAACGCGTTTTCGGGATCTGTGCGTTCCGGAGGAAATTGGTAGAGCCGCAGGTAATCGTCACCGAAATATTCCGGCACCCACGCTGCCTCGGTTTCCTCCAACGGTCGCACGCGATACTCCCATAGCTGCTTGTGAAATAACGAACGAAGACAATGCCGTACACTCCGTAAAAGATGGCATCCCCTGTCTCATTCACAAAACAAACACTTCTATTATAACGAAAAGCGATACGGAGGTGCAAGGGCTCTTCGGGTCGGTAAACCACTTACCGCTTTGTCCAGAGGTCGAACACGAGGATTTTTTTGTTTTTCGCAAAAAATAGCTGCCTGCTTCGCGAAATATAGCACAAAGACCCGGTCGGTGCTAATATCGGTCAAAATAACTCAATTGGGGATATTGCGCCGGGAAGAGCGTCGCCACTAATCGCCGTGCCTCGCCCGTCGTCGTGATGCCCTGGCTGTCCAACACTTCTTCTGGATGAGCGGTGCCGATGAGCAGTTGCACAACCGCTTCTCCCCCAGCGAGGCAGTGCGGCGTGACGCCAGGAACGGCAACAGTCACAGTGCCCTGCTCAATCTGCAACACGACTTGTTCACGCGCATCTTCAATCTGCAAGCGTCCCGACCATGCGGCGAATGGAGAATTCGTGATACGGTCAGAGAATGCGTTGACCATCCCCGCCAACGTCCTGCGTAAACTCACCGTCCTGACCATGGCGCCGCCACACCGTTGATACTGCGTTTCGCTCCGGCAACTCTCCCGTCGCAAGCGCGTGGCCAGTGGGCTCGTTTGTGGTAGCACCACAAATTTCACCTCATCACAGTGCAGGCGACGACCCAGGTGCCCCAACACCCGCAGTGTTTGCTCGACATCTCCGCAATACTCGATGCACTCCAGCCGAGCCCCCTGGCGATGCACGATCACGTAGCCCGCGAGCTGTCCGGCCGCATCATCCCAGCGATAGCCTTGCAGGGGGGTATTCGCGAAATTCACCAGACGGCGAAACGTCGGACGCACGGCCGTGCCGGTACAGGTGGCATAATAGGCGTTGTACAGCGCGGCAAACTCCGGACGGGGCATCGGGCGGAACGCGCGTACCGGGGTTTCCACGGGCGCGCTGGGCAACGCCGTGACTTTCACATACCAGTCCGTCTCCGACCAGGCACGGACATACCCGAAACGGTGGTAGAAATTCTCGATGCCGAACAGTATGGTCATGGCGTACCCGTGTTCAGACATACCCGCGACCGCTGCCTGCGCCGTCTGGTCCATGAAACCGCGCTTACGATAATCGCCGTGTGTGGCCACCGCCCCGATGCCCGCCACGCGCACGCGACCCTGCCCGATGCGCATGTCATAGCCCCAGACGCCGTAGTGGGTGACGATGGTCCCGTTAAGCAAACCGATGCGCGACGCCGCCCAATCATAGTGACTCTGCCCCACATAGGCCTGCCGACACAGGTCGCGTCCGCGAAAATAGCCCAAATTGGAAAACACCTTGGGAATCAGGTCATACAACTGCTCGGCATGCACACGAGGATCCGGTGCCACGATTGTTAATGCGTTCAATGCCATCATGCGCCTCATTCGCCAGCATACCGAATCATCGATTCCCTGATATCCAGCAGGAAATGCGCCCGATAAGCCGAAAAAGATAATGTCTACCCGGGGCCAAGCCGCTTTTCTTTACAAACACAAGTTTGTATGCTACACTCACGGCGGTCAGGCTTCCCCCGCCAGTCCCACCGGTCGGCATTACGTCACCCGCGCGATCATGCGCTGGCACGACAAAGGATTGGGAGATTTCATGGCACGCGTTAAGGCTACCACATCAGATATTTACGCCAAGCTCGCCCGCGGGGAGTGCGCCAACTTTCGCAACGGGTCCTGCGAGGGGCAAACGCCTTGCACGGTCATCATCGGTGAGAATTGCGCCTATTTTGCGGCATACGTGCAACCGCTGTTGGATAGTCCCGAGTTCGCCTCGAAATACCACCGTGAAGCGAAAATCGGCGTCGCGCTGCAACCTAAGTCCAAGGTCATTCGCAAGCGGCAACCGAAATTGGCGCTCGCCGAATCGCTCCCAAATCCCGCACCCGCCGCTCCGGTTACCGTGACGCGCCCCACCGTCACGGCGACACCGCCACCCCCGCGCCGCGAGGTCACGCCGGTCAGCAGCACAACGCGTACCAAACCCGCCAAGACGAACGCGACCCAGCGCACGGTGAAGCCGACACCTTCCAACGTGCCCGAACAGCCGGAACTACTCTTGGAACTCACTCCGAGTCAGCCCAGCGGCACAAAAACACATCGACGGCGTTAAATTACCCCGGAGGCCAACCCAGGGTGCGGCCACCGAGTAGGTGGAAATGGAGATGCGGTACCGTCTGCCCCGCCGCCGGTCCGGTATTCACCACGATGCGAAAGCCGTCCTCGGCAATGCCCTGCTGGCGCGCGAGTGTCGCCGCCGCCGCATAGATTTCCCCCAGCAACGCCCCATCGCTCGTCGCGAGAGACAACACATCGGAGATATGCGCCTTCGGCATAATCAAAATGTGCGTGGGCGCGACGGGATGGATATCGCGAATCGCCACCACCCGCTCGCTCTCATAGACAAACTCCACCGGTATGTCGCCATTGGCAATGCGACAGAAGAGACAATCCTGCGCCATTATGCCCTTCCTCTCGGCTCGGTATCTCCCCAACGGGGGAAGGCCTGCCGTGTGTTCGCCATCGTCATTTCTTCGACATCTGCGAGGGAAATCCCCTTCACATTCGCCAATGCCTGCGCCGTCAGCCGCACATAGCTCGGCTCGTTTGGTTTGCCGCGGTAGGGGACGGGCGTAATATAGGGGGCATCGGTTTCCAACAGCAAACGCGCCAGCGGCACGGCCTGGGCGAGCGCGCGAATATTGTCCCCCTTCGCAAAGGTGATCCAACCGGCAATGCCCACATAAAACGACTGGGCGATCTGCACAGCAAGCTGCGGGGCGACGCTGCAGCAATGCCATGCCCCGCCGAGCGCCCACCCGCCTTCGGCATCCAGCACCGCCATCACCTCATCGACCGCCTCCCGCTCGTGGATAATAATGGGCAGTTCCAATTCCACGGCCAGCGCTAATTGGCGCCCAAAGGCATCGCGTTGCACGTCGCGTGGCGAGTGATCGTAATAGAAATCAAGGCCTATTTCTCCATAGGCGACCACGCCGGGCTGCTGCGCTAATGCGCGCAACGCCGTCAGCGTCTCCTGATCGACATCTTTGCTGTCATGGGGGTGTACGCCAATCGCCGCGCGCAGGTATTGCGGGTAGCGCGCCGCCAGGTCTACGGCGGTACGGCTAGAGGCAAGGTCGTAGCCGACCACCAGCGCGCCGGTGACACCAGCGTGCAGCATGCGCGCTAAGAGTGGGTCGATCTCGGGGAGCAGGCGCGGGTCGTTTAAGTGCGTATGCGCATCGATCATGACGAAGCAGTATCCTTCGGCGTCAGCGTGGCCAAGCGCTCGACCACGGCATACAGCGCGTGTAGATCCGGCGGCTTGACCAGATACACATTCGCCCCCGCGGTGATCGCACCTGCCAGCGCCAGCGTATCGCTGCGTCCGGAGAGGATCACCACCGGAATATGCGCGGTACGCGGGTCGTGCCGCAGGGCATGCAGCACGTCTTCACCCTCCAGAATAGGCGTCATCAGGTCCATGAGGATGACATCGGGGAGATCTTCATGTGCGGCAAGCAGCGCCGCGGCCCCGTTTGATTCGATGCGTGTTCGGTAGCCTTTTGCGCCCAGTGCCTTCGCGACCATGCTGCTGGTCTGCACATCGTCTTCCACAATGAGAATCTTAGCCATGCCATCCTCCCGCTCAACCTCGAATGCCCTTTGCCCCGAGTATTCCCGCGAAATGGATGCGCTAGTGCCAGGCAATGTAGGCGGAAGAAACTAATGGAGACCAAAAGGTGCGCCGGCGGCGCGCACGATGGCATAGAGGATGGCGGCGGCGACGCCGCACGTGGGGATCGTAAAGACCCACGCGGTGATGATATTGCCCGCCACGCCCCAGCGTACGGCAGACAGGCGCTTCGACGACCCCACGCCCAAAATAGACGACGAGATCACGTGCGTCGTACTGATCGGCACGTGCATGGCGGTGGCCAGTTGAATGGTGGCGGCAGCGACGGTTTCCGCAGCAAACCCATGCACCGGCGTCAACTTGAATATTTTATGCCCCAGCGTGCCAATGACCTTTTTGCCGCCCAGCCCGGTACCCAGGGCAATCACCGTCGCACAGGCGAGCTTCACCCAAATGGGAATATGCGGATCGCTGCCCTGGGCGACGTGCAGTACACCGCCCGATACCAATGCCAGGGTAATGATCCCCATGGCTTTCTGCGCGTCGTTTGCGCCATGGGAAAAGGCCATCAAGCCGGAAGAGACCACCTGCCACACCCGGAAATGCTTATTCATCTTGTATGGGGCGACATTACGAAAGATCCACATGATCGCCACCATCAGCAACCAGCCGAAGGAAATGCCGAGGACAGGCGCCAGGATCATCCACCCGAGGATTTCGCCAAGATAGCTGTAATTCAGCGAGATGCCGGCCAACAGCAGCACACCGACCAACCCACCGATCAATGAGTGCGACATACTGATGGGCAGCCCAATGCGCGCCATCATATACGCCCAGCCGATAGCGCCGAGCAATCCACACAGGATCATCAACGGTGTGACATCCAGCATGCCCGCGCCGGCATGGCCGACGATTTTCCCGGCAATACTTTTCGCCACGCCTTCCATCAGCAGCGCCCCGACGAAATTCAAGACTGCGGCCATAAAGAGGGCAGAGAGGGGGGAGAGCGCACGGGTGGAAATCACGGTGGCAATAGCATTGCCGGAATCGTTCATGCCATTCACGAAATCAAAACCGAGCGCCGCCAATACCACGCCAAACACCAGCAGATGATTCGTGGACACGCCAAGCCATTTCGCCAGACTGAATCCGGCAATCAGCAGCAGGACGACCCCGACACAGATGGCCCACGCCCTGTTCGGCGGCGGTGCAGCGTCCACCGGACGACGAGCCGTCTCCTGTTCGGAGATTACCGGGAGTGGTGTGCCGGCACGACCCGGGCAATCTGCCGTCGCGCAACCGTGCTGGCTTTCCCAGCACTCGGCATGGTACGCGGTATGACAATACGGGCACACGACGGTGGTCGGTACCTGTACGCAAGGGCGTTGACAGTGAGGGCAGTCTTGATCAGTTTGTAGTTGTGAAACCATTACAACCGTTTCCGCAGGCGAATCGGCATCTCTGCCACGTTAGGCATGTTTCACCACAACGCTCTCGATCACGTCGGCCAGATCTTCGCACTGATCGATCGCTTGTTCTACCTGATCAAAAATTTCTTTCCAGCGCATCAGTTCCATCGGATCACCCTGGCGGAAGAGCGTGCCCAGTGCTTCGCGATAAACCTTATCGCCGGCATTCTCCAAACGGTTGATCTCGATACAATGCTCCATGATCTCCCGTCGTTGGCCGAAGTCGCGCAGCAGCGCTACCACCGACCGTACTTCACGCACCACAACCACCAGCACCTTCGTGAGTTGCAGGCTGGACGGTAAAGGATCCTTCACATGATAGAGCACCAACCGCTCAGACGCGGCCTGGGTGAAATCGATGACGTCATCCAACCGACTGGCGATAGCGCGGATATCTTCCGGATCAAGTGGAGTCACAAAGGTACGGTTCAGCTTATCCATGACTTCATGGATCACAGAATCTCCCGCATGCTCAAGATCGGAGATCTGCTTGCGATACGTTTCCGCGTTACCGAAATCCTCGAGCATGTGCTGCAGTGTATCGGCGCCTGCCACAATGATATCGGTCGCCTGCTCAAACAACTCAAAGAAACGCT
>DASXVL010000425.1:0-16492 GCA_036504255.1 Armatimonadota bacterium
GGCGCTGGGACGCAGGCGGCCACGGGTGTCATGCTGCGTGCGCCAGCGCGGTTCCAATGTGCACAGCGCATGGTAGCCGGGCAGGGCGTGCAGTTCCGGCAGGAACGGCGCGAGCAGTTGCGGATCGAAGAGGATATTGACCAGGTGCAGGGCCGCGACGTCGGTATAGCCATGCGCGCTTTCGACGGGGATGACAAAGCAGTCGCCCGCGGCGATGGTCGAGACGTCGCCATCCAGCACGTGCGTGCCCTGCCCGGCGACAATATAGACGATTTCCATAAAGCGGTGGCGATGCAGCGGCAGGTTGCCGTGACCGGGGACATCGAGCACGGCAAAGGGAAACGCCGCATCGGGGAACGTCCAGGGATAGAACGGGTGAAACATCGCCGCCTCCCGCGACTGCATACTGGCAGTATCATGCTACTATTTGGCCGATAGTTGCGCATTTCCTCCTCAACGGAGTGCTACTATCGAAAACGAGAGGGGACTGATGATGGCATTGCGCTTGAACCGCGAGGAATTCCGCAACAAGATGTACGGGTGTTGGTTGGGCAAGAGCATCGGCGGTACGCTGGGCGGACCGTTCGAGGGACGCCAAGAGATCTTACAGGTCACCGGTTATACGACGCCCGCGGGCGAGCCGCTGCCGAATGATGACCTCGACCTGCAACTGATCTGGTTGAAGGCGGTGGAAGAGCGCGGCCCGCGCGCCATCACCAACCAGTTGCTGGGCGAATACTGGCTGAGCTACATCCCGCCGCACTGGAACGAATACGGCGTGTGCAAGGCGAATATGCGCGCGGGCCTGCTGCCGCCGCTCTCCGGTGAATATGACAACGCGCGCTGGAAGCACTCCAACGGCGCGTGGATTCGCTCGGAAATCTGGGCCTGCCTCGCGCCGGGGTGTCCCGACCTGGCCGTGCGCTATGCCTACGCCGACGCCAGTGTCGACCACGGCGGCGGGGAGGGCACCTACGCCGCGCTCTTTACCGCGGCGCTGGAGAGCGCCGCCTTCGTCGTGCATGACCGTGAAGAATTATTACGCATTGCCCTGGCCAAAATTCCCGCCGAGTGCCGGGTGGCGCGCAGCATCGGGATCGTGCGTGCGGCCTACGCGCAGGGCCTCCCCTGGCAGGAGGCGCGCCAACTGGTGGTGGACGACAGCGCGGATCTCGGCTGGTTCCAGGCTCCCGCCAATGTCGCCTTCGTCATCATCGGCTGGCTCTATGGCGCGGGGGATTTCGGGCAATCGCTGCTCATCGCGGTGAACTGCGGCGACGATACCGACTGCACCGGCGCAACGCTGGGCGCGCTGCTCGGTATTCTCTACGGGCAAGACGGTATTCCCGACGAGTGGGTCGCCCCGCTGGGAGAGCGCATCGTCACCATCGCCATCGACCGGGGTTCCTATTGGCATGTTCCCAAGACGCTCACGCAATTGACCGAGCGCGTGATGGCGCAAACACCGGCGTCACTCGCGAGCGCACGCACCGAGGTTGAACTCACCGAGGGGCCGACCGCGCTCGACGACGCGCAGCTCGCCGCGCTGGCGGGGCAGGACGTCGCCCGCGCGCTGTGGGCAAAGTCCCCCTACGCGGTGGAATTCGATTTTGTCCATACGCGGGTGAGCGTCGATTACGGGCGCGACCCCAAGGTGCAGGCCTGCACGCCGTTCGCGCTGACGGTGACGCTGACGAATCTGCTGCCCAGTTGCCAGCACGCCGAACTCACCTGGCGTCTCCCGGCGGGCTGGCAGGCGCTGCCCGCCACACAACATGTCTCACTGCGCCACCATCCGCCCACGGAAACGGTGACGGTGACGCTGCTGCCGGACGCGCTCCCCAGCGCCACCATGCGCGGGACGTTGGAAGTCATGGTGCAGGGGCATCCCAGCATCGGGTATATTCCGCTGGTCTTTTTCGCCGCAGGATAGCAGAAATATCATGCGCCAGGGATGGGGACGGCGGGACTCGCTGCGCTCGAACCCTTCCAAACAGTGCTGTGGACATTAGGCTGGCCTGAAGTCCGTAGCAAAAAGCCCCTCTCCCAGCATTGGGAGAGGGGTTGGGGTGAGGGCCGACTTAAGCCCAGCCAATAGTCCTCAGCACCGTCTGAAACAGAACCCAAGTCTGGCCGTTTCCTGTCTTTTCACTCCTGGGATAGCGGGGCTCTGGCCTTCACAAATCGCTCACCGATCTGCCAGCGGTTCTGCGGGTAAATGAAGACGCCCAGATCATCGTATTGCACCACGTCCGGCATGGGGGCGTACGGACCGGCGAGGAGGGGGAAGGCGGCGAGATCGAGCCCGGTGGCCCACAAGCGCTCGCGGCGCGGTTCGCGGCCGTCGATGGTCTCTGTGCGGAGGGTATCACTCAAGGCCGACCAGTTGAGCAGCAGTTCGTGGCCACGGGTAATCACCCGCGTACGCCGATTGCCGGACATCCACCAGTCTTCCAATAGTTCGATGGACCAGGCGGCGCGGAAGGCCGCAAAGCTCCCCGCTTCCGCCGGGCCGGAGACCTGGACGAGAAAGCCGTTGAAGGTTTCCCGCAGCGTCGCTTGGTCGAATGCGCGCGCCGGTCCTTCGTAGTTGAAGAACGAAATCGTGCGGTAATCCCCCACCCGCTCCAGCCGGATGAGGTCGCGGCGACCATGGTCGGTCATGGCCAACGGATAGAGCGCCAGGTACAGTTGCCCCAAGTCGAGGAAGACGGGGGCCGCGCTGGCCGAGGCGCCGGTAAAGTCGTCCACCCGCGTGTCACCGATATAGGCCGCGGCGACATCATGGTAATGCGCGGGGAGGATGACCGTCTGCCGCATACTACTAAATTCGGTCGGCAACGCCGCGTGGTTTTCCGCGCGGCTGACATAGAGCGCCACGTCGTCGTGCTGCAGGGTCCGCACCAGCGCGCGGTCAGGGAGCAGGCCCACCTCACCCGGCGCACACTGCTCGCGCTGCACCATTTCTCCGGGCTGCTCATTGTTATACAGGTAGCGCGCATAGAGAATGCCGGTCTCCTGGAACGACTGCGGTTCGGGTACGCGCCGGTAGGCGATGCGCACCTTCTCCGATTGATTGCCGGACATGAAACCATGATCCGACGTCGCCAGCGCATAGTCGGCCGTCTGGTAGACGGTCGAGTAGGCGGCGCGGCCGCCGACATCGCCATGCCCCGCATACATCTGCTCCGCGCTGCCAAAAAAGCGGAAGGGATAGCTGCGCGCCGCCAGCAGCGGGATAAGCTGGGTGGGAAAGTGGTAGGTCGGCGTCATCGCATAGAGCAGGCCGCAGGCCGTTTTGAAGGCATCGCCCTCGAAGTGCGTGATCTGTTTCGGCTGCAGCGTAATGATATCGCGCACCCCGTCGCAGTAGGACGGTTCGCCGGTGACCATCCACAGCAACAGCATGATGCAGTCGAGGTGTTGCATAGTGTTCACGGTATAGGCGCGCGTTTGCGCCCCACTATTTTTCCCGGAGCCGGGATGATAGTGGCAGACCACATCGGCCCAGAGTTGTTGTTCGATCTGCAGCGCCATCGCGCGCAAGGCCGGATCGGCGGACATCTCGGCGATCTCCGCCATGCCGTGCAGGGTCAGCGGGGTATAGGTCCCGCTGGCGTACTCGGAACAGAGCCCACGCCGGGAGAGCATCTCGGCGAACAGCTGGAGCCGGAAGCGGCCATCGGCAATGCCCTGGGCATCCCCCAACTGCTCGCCGCCGATAATCAGCCCGCAGGTGGCGTGCGCGGGCATGTTGTCATTGGCGCCGTGGAAGATAAAATCCATGCGCGCATCGCCGACGACGCGGGAGAAATTGCGTCGGGTCATGCGGGTGAGCTTCGCCCGCACATCCTCCGCCAGCCGGTCGGCGCATTTCGCGTAAATCAGCGCCCCGATATTATTGAGGAAGATATCCCAGTCGGGCACGTCACGCTGCATGGGGACGTAGGTGTCTTCCAGCGCCTGCGGATGCAGGGTACAGTCGTGCTCCGGCCCGCCAAAGGTGCAGCGAATGAGCGTCTCCGCCAGCGCCTGCTCCGCCGTGCCCCCCTGTTCCAGCAGGACGGCCGCCAGGCGAAGCTTATCACGATCGTCCGGCTGTGTGAACGGTCCGTGGAACGTCCCGTCCGCCGCATAATACTCCAAGGCATGCCGGCACAGCTTAGCGATCAGTTGCTGCCGACGTTCCGCCTGTAAGCTTAAATCCATTCTGCTTCTCCTCTTTAGGGCTGCCGGTTTAATAAACAGGCAGGGTTATCTCCGAGCACGTGAGTTGCGCCAGCGCCTCTTTGACGGCAAAATAGGCCTGCTTTGGCTGGAATTGCCGATCACACAGCCCGAAGGGGCCCACCGCGCCGCCGTCTTCCAGGAAACCCTCCCAGTGCAACGGCGTCCGATAATCCATCAAACTCCAGATCGATGCGCCGGCGAGCCAGGGCGTGTCGGCCATGACGGCGTAGGCGCGGCGGATGATGTCCACATGGCGGCGTTCGCCCCCCACGGTCAGGTCATTCCGCTCGTCCCCGCGACGACTGACGCAGCCAAATTCAGACAGCAAGACGGGTTTGTTGAAGGGATACCAAACAGCCAGCGCATCCGCCAGGTCCTCCACCGCCTGCTCACCGTAGGAGCCCACGTAACAATTCATGGCAATGATATCCATGGCGGCGAAGAATTCATCGGGCAGCGAGGGACGCCAGGCGCGTCGCGCTTCCCCCTCGTACCCGAATTGATCGGAAGACGCGGGCGTCCAGGGGGTCTTGCTCATGACGACATTGCCCTCCGCCGCGCTGATGAGACGCGTGGGATCGAGCTGGCGAATCATCTGCGCACATTCGATGCCGTACTGGTAGTTACCATCCGGACCCTCCGGGTTTTGCCACTCGCATTCATTACTCACCGACCAGATGATGACCGACGCCCGGTTATGGTCGCGTTCAATCATCTCGCGCATCATCTGCAGGGCCAGCGCTTTTGTGTCCGGCTCGTTGATGCGTACCTGCCAGTACGCCGGCACCTCTTCCCACAGCAAGAGCCCTTCACGATCCGCACGGCGGACAAAGGCCTCGGAATAGGGATAATGCGCGCAGCGGAGATAGTTGACGCCCAGATCATGCACCAGGGCAAAGAACTCATCCAACAGCTCCGGCGTGTCGGTGCGGCCCATCGCTTTAAATTCCGAATGCACACACACGCCCCAGAGTTGGATACGCTCGCCGTTGAGCAGGATGTCGCGCCCTTCGGCGCGGATCTCGCGCAGGCCCACCTCGTCGCGTACGACCTCATCATCGCAGGATACGGCAATCGTGTACAGTTGCGGCTGGCCCGGCGCCCACAGCGTGACCGCGGTTCGCGGCAGGTAGAAGGTAAAGACGGCGTGCTCGCCGGCGCAGACGGTTTGCGTCGCCGCCAGGCCGAGTTCCGGAAAATTCACCCGCAGCGCCGCCGGTGTGCTCTGATCCCGACTGGTGAAGCAGGCATCCACCGTAATCGCCACGGTGTCGCCCTCCAGCCGGGTGGCCACCGTAAAGTCCTCCACATGGCGTTCGGGCACCAGGATCAGCTTCACCGGGCGAATGAGTCCCCCATCATTGGCCCAGTCAAAAATAGATCCGGGCACCCGCTCATCCTTACGCACGTTCTCCGCTAACACCATGAGACGATTCTGCGTTTGCAGGAACGGCGTCACGCGGAAGTGGAACGGCGAGTAGCCGCAGGGGTGCAGGCCGACCCAGGCGCCATTCAGCCACACTTCCGTGCTATAAACCGCGCCGTCAAAGCAGAGATAGGCTTCATAGCCCACAGGAATCTCCGGGAGAGTGAATTCCTTGACATACAATCCGTACCCTTCGTACCACGTGAGTTCGGAAATCAGACAGTTCCAGGCGCCGGGCACCTGTATATCCCACAGACCGTCCATATCCCAGCAGGGAAAAATCGCGTGCGGGTCACGCTCCTTTTTCCACCACTGCTGGCGTTGACTCCGCAACATGGGATCGGGAATGAATTTCCACGTGCCGTTCAGGTCGAGACTGCTCTCTCGCGTTGTAAACATGACGATACTCCTGTGTGTAACGATACGGTGTAGTTCACGCACCGTATCGGTGCTCTGCAAATCATGGCCCACCGGCAGCGCCGGAGGCTTGATTATGTGTACCGCTCACAGCGGTGTACTGTTACTTGGCTATGCGCCTCATAAGTTATCCCATGCAGGCTGTTGTTTCCGGCCGGGGATAGCCGGGCTTGGGCCCATAGTATTACCCCTATCTCTACATTAACACTATCTACTCAATACGGTTTACATAAGATATTTCAGTCGTCTTTCCAGGACGACAATATGCTGGGAATCCTGCAAGCCCGAAGGGCTCGAATTCTCGAGCCCTGGGCAACGCCCAGGGTCGCCGGAATGCCCTTGGGCTAGCCCTGTAAGGGCGACATACTCATCCCACTCTGGCTCGGAATTTGTGATCAATGATTTGCATGCCTGTGCGTTAAGATTGTGACATTATGGTGCGCCTTGCATGCCGCCCTGGGCGTTGCCCAGGGCTATAGAATACGAGCCCTTCGGGCTAATAGTACTTCTGCCCATGGGCTAGCCCTGTGCAGTAATACTATGCTTGGGCCCTGTTCCAGACAGTGCTAAGGACTCCAGGCCCGCCTATGTGCGCGTATAGGCGGGCTTACTGGCCGATGGCTTCGACGAACTCGACATCATCCACCGACGCCAGGGGATGCTTCCCGGCATAGTTATCGACCAGCCGCAGGACGACGGACGCCTTCGTCGCTCCTTCGGGGGCCGTGTACGGAATGGACATCATATGCGGCACACGGCTCACGGCGGTTTGCCAGGTTGTGAAGTCCTCATAATCGCCAAAGAGCGTCTGCCAGCTCTCGCGGGGGTTCTTCGCGCCCAGCCAGTTGATGGACATACTGAGCGCGATATAGCCCCGGCCCGCTCCGGCGTTCTTCTTCTCGCCGTCAGACATGTTCAGCGCGCGGTAGTGCGCCTTGACCCAGTACTTCTTGCCGGGGGTCACCGCAATGCGCTGGGTGACGACGACCCCGCTGCCCCCTTTGCCGCCATTCGCGGACTTGAGGAACGCGCCATAGTCCGCCAGGTTATAGGACTCCGGCGCAAAGGTGACCGGCTCTGACTCCAGCAGCAGCGACTGCTTTCCCGAATGCGCGAGGTCGTTGCTCAGCGACGCTTTGGCGCCATTGCGCAGCTCCATCGCCACCCAGCCATTTTCGGCGTCGGCGGCGAAGGGTTCTTCAAAACCGCCGTTCTTCAGCAAGTTCTCGCCGAGCGGCATTTCGATTTGCCCCCACTCGCCCGGCTGCAGCGTGGCCTCGGTGGTGAGATCATCGACGATCTTGGTATTGTGGTTATAGTAATACAGCCGCAACGCCCTGTTAGCGCCGGTCTGATCGGCGAAGATGACGCCGACGTCGCCGCGCAGATCGGTCGGGGGCCCCGGGGCAATGCCCAACTCGGCCAGCGGCACCGCGGCCTCCAGGGTGTACCCGTCGCCGGAGCGCTTGACGGCGACTTGCGCGGTGGTGAGCCGGACGATCTGATCGAGGGTGGCGGCCATCAAACGGATGCCATTCGTCGTACCCGGCACGACGGGACGGTAGCGCACCGCGATGGGGACGCCGTTATACAGGCTGAAGAGCAGTCGCGTATCGCCTTCCATCGGCGCAAAGTGTGATTTTTCGAGCGCCTTGCCGGTGGAGAGCACGAGATCGGCGCAATCGCCGGTAATGAAGAGCGTGCGCCAGTCTGCGCCTTTGTTGACCAATGTCGCGCCGTGCACGCGGTAGGCGAGATAGAGCGTGTCGGCATCTCGTGCGAGCGCGACTTCGGCGGAGCGGTTATGCTCGGCCGCCAGCGCGACGCCGGAGGCCATGTCCCAGCCGGAAAGATCACCGTCGATGACCGGCGGCTTACTCATCCACCCCGTCCGCACCACCGGTTTGGGCGCGGGGGCGGGAGCGGACGCCACCGCCTGTCGCGACGCGGCCGCCTGTTGCACATCCGCCGGGGTCAACACCAGCGTCCCGGTGAAGCGCTTGGCATTCTCCAGCCCGGTGATGCGCAGGACATGGTAGGAATCCGCGCCGCCGTTGACCAGGTATGCGTCGCCGTTCGGCGTCTGGAAATAACTGCGCATCGATTCGCCCCAGTTCTGCGTGGGGCCGCCAACGTTGTCGTCGCACAGCGCGGTGAGATACAGGCCGTCGTCGGTGAGCAGGTAGGAGTGTTGATTCAAGTGCCACTGCCACGACCCGATGACGTTACCCATACCGGGGATGGTGAAGTCGCCGGCCATATTGGTCGCCGCCGGATCGTCGAGCTGTTGGACGTCGGGATAGCGGGCGACCGCCCACAGATACTTGCCGTCGCGGTCATAACACTCGATCGCATTCTTGGGCAACGGTTGCCATTCCAGCCCATAGCTGATGACCAGCTTATTCGCGGCGGTGACGTAGAGGCCATTGACGTGATTCATATCATCGCGGTCGATGATTTTGCGCGCGGTGGCCAGCATGTACACGGGAACCCCGGAGGCCGTCCAGCGCTCGATATCCGCCCGAAACACCAGGCTGTGCTTGCCGTTCACGGTGCGGAAATAGAGGCTGCCATCCGGCCCGATGCCAATGCCCCAATAACTATCCCAGTGGCCGAACTGGCCGGGCGCCAGCGGGGCCGCGCCGCGCTCCATGGGCGCCCACTGCATCTCGTCTTGCTGCACCAGGCCATCGCCGTTCTGATCAGACCAGCTATAGAGCTGTCCGGCGTGACCAGCGAAGAAGCTCGGACGCCAGTTCAGATAGCGGTGGTGCCCGAGGTCGCTGTCCCAGATGTCCGTGCCGGTGCCATCCACCGAGAGTTCGGCGTTAAGCTGCCCGAGTGAGGCCACCGGGGTGAAGACATCGCCATCCAGGCGCAACGTGGTGACGGATAAGCCATCCGAGAGATAGATGTAGGTCTTGCCGTCGTGGCGCAGGGTTTTCGTGGCCGGCATACCGGCGGCGCCATTGGGCATGAACGGCTGCTCCAGACTCATGCGGCGCAAGGCCGTCGAGACGGGCGTCCAGGTTTTCTGCGCATAATCGACATGGAACAGCGCCCCTTCGGTCAGCACCATGCTGGGGTCCTGCGGATTGACCCAGAACCAGTTGCCGCCGCCGTAGGACGATGGGCCCAGGTACTCCTTATACAACGCGCCGCTTTGCGCGTTCCACACGCTCACGCGCGGCGGGCAGTTGTCATCTTCCGCTACCCACAACTTGCCGGCATTGGTGACGGCGATGCCGCGCGGCACGAGCATGCCGTTCGCGTCCCATTTGCCCACCCAGGGCCGTCCGCCCGGCGTACCGATGGCGCGCAGCAATGAGCCTGCGCTCGTAAAGACCTTCACCTGGAACGCCGTGCCCCAGTCAGAGACGAAGATATTGCCCGCTGTGTCGATGGTGATGTCATGTGGGGCCACCAGGTCATGATCGATAAGGACGCGCGTGGACTTCGCCTGTGGATCGACCTCCAGCACGCGCGTGCCGCTGACAGCGAGCAGCTTGCCGTTCGGCAGCGCGCGCAAGCCGACCGGCTTGGGGATCGGAATTTCGTCCACCTGCTTGGCGGTGGCGGCGTCGAGCACCAGCAGCTTGTCATCATCATAGAGCGCGATGTAGATGCGCTCCGCGGTGGCGGCGATGCCTAACGCATTGGTGGACTCGCCAACGTCGCTGAGGAAATAGCGCGGCTGACCGCCGTAGTTGCCGGCGTTGAAGGTCTTCTCCTTCCGCTGATTCCACAGATACGAGACAACGGCATCGTCGCGGTAGGGCCACCGGCTGACAACCAATGCCGGGCTGGTCAAGGAAAAGGACGCGGCCCTGCCGGTGCGCTTGTCGAGACACATCAAGATGGCGCGGCCCTGGCCGGTACCGGTTTTATAGACGCGGGACGTGGTGGTGGTCTCCGGGCCCGAGTAGAGCGCATAGAGATAGTTGCCGGACACGGCGAGCGAGACGCAGCGCGGGGTGGCGTTCATGCCTGCGCCCCACTGCCGCTGGCCCGTGCCATCGACGCCGATAATCGACCAGCCCTTCTCGGCGCAGGGCGAGGCCAGGTAGACCCACTCACCGTCCGTCGTCGCACCCTGTGGGTTCGACTCGTCACCCATCCAATCGCCCTTGTTATCCGAAGTCGGCCACGGTGGCGTCCCCGCATTGCCGATGGTCATTTTGTAGTCGAGACCGATGGGCGCGCAGGCGATACCCTTTACCTGGTACGTCCCCGCGGTGAACGGCTGCCCCCACTGGTCCAGCCCGTCCCAATACTCGGTGTTCGCCCCCGCGCGCCGATGCGCGCCGCGCACGATCCAGCGCAGCAGGTGGCCTTCGCCGTTATACACGCCAAGCGTGACGTTCGCTTCCGCCGGGATGGTGTAGCGGTAGGCCAGGCCACCCCGTGACTGCAGGGTCGCTTCGGCGTAGGCGCTAAACTGCGGGACCAGGCCCGCCCACCACAGTTGGAAGGTCGCCTTCCAGGCGGTACCGGCCTTGGGCACGGCCACGCCTAAAGCACTGAAGGGCAGCGCGATCTCCTGCGAGTACCCCTGCCCGTCCGCCGCGAGTTTGAACGCTTCGCGCGCGCCGAGCTTGAGCAGGAAGGGGGCGGTCAAGTCTTTGCCGTCAGCCGTCAGCGCCGGCTGGCCCGTGAGCGAGTCATACCAAGCGCACAGATTCACCGTGCGCTTGCCGTCATAGAGGCGAATCTGCAGGTTGTCGCCGCCCCAGTAACCGCGTTGCCCTGACTCGTGTTCCACATTGTAGAGTCCCGCGCCGGTCTTGGCCTGCAGGGCAATATACAAATTGGTCGCGTCGTACATCACGGCGATCTTTCCGCTGTAGCGATCGCCAAGATATCCGGTAGCATAGGCGATCTGCTGGAAGAGGCCCGGCTCCCATCCCTGTAAATCGCCATCAATGGTGGGAGGCTGGGCGGCGGGCGCAACATTGGTCACGGTGCTCCCGGTGGCCAGCACGGAGCGCTGCGTTTCATTCGGCATCGGCTGCGCGGCGAACTGTAAGCTGCCCCAACTACCGGGATTGGGCAGATAGCCGCTGATATCGAACAGCTTGTCCGGGGACGTCAGCAAGCCAGCGGTGATGAACTTCTGATTATGGAGCGCCTGCAGGGGCACGAGTGCGATGGTTTTCGCGGGCAGGTCGCTCCAGGAAAAGTCGCACATCACCTGCAGGCGACCGTCGGCAGGCGTTTGGCCGGATTGCGTGAGCAACTTCCAGGGCAGACGCATCTCCTGGAGATAGCTCTTCTTGTCTGCCCCCACCGTGATCATGCATTGCCCGCCCTGGGTCGCGGCATTGCTCACCGTCTTCGCGTCGTCATACCACAGGCGGATCGTACGCTGCGTTCCGGGCGTCAGTGGGTCAATGCGCACGTGGGCCATGCGGTCGGTGAGCAGGTGCAGCGCCAGCGCGTCGGTCGGCTGTCCGGCCTTGACCGCGCTCGCCGCTACCGGCGGCGGTCCCTGCCATTCGATGCCCAGGTAGAGCGCCTGGCTATCGTAGCAGGCGCGCACCGAAGCGGTATGCGGGACTGCGAACACACGCTGCAACTCGGGATGCAGATCCGTCATCAGCGACTGCTCGAACGGCACGAACACGGCCGGGCGCGCGTCGTCCCAGTCGCGAAGACTGCCATCAATTTGGATGGCGCCCGTCGCTTGCGGAATGCTATTGAGCAGCAGCGGCTGCGCTCCGGTATAGGCCAGCGCACACGTCGTGGCCAAGCAGGTCAGCAGCATCAGCGCCAGGCCGACGCGCGTCACGCGATGTTCGAGAGTTTTCATTTCGTCTACCTCTTCTCCCCCTGGGAAGCAAACAGATCCGGGCGGTTGTTTCCTGCCCTGGGATAGCCTGGATGAATTAGTCGGCCATCTCCACGAACTCCACGTCGTCCACCCAGGCTTTGGGCAGATGGCCGGCGGCGTTGGTGATGAGACGGAAGTTGATCACGGCGCGTACCGCGCCCTCCGGGGCGAGGTAGGGCACGGGCACAACAACATAGCGACTGCTGGCATTGAGCTTGCTCACCCAACTCTCGGCGTCCTCCCTGGTATCGTACACGCCGAGGCCACCGGGTTGCGGACCGGGTTTTCCCGGTGCGCCGCCCCAGGACACGCCGCATATTGAGGCGGCGTAACCGCGCGGTGTCCCGGGCTGCTTCTTTTCGATCTGCAAATCACTGGCGCGGTAGTGGACGCGCAAAGCATACGACTTCCCGGCGGTGACCGGCACCACCTGGCTGACTTCCACGTACCCGCCCCCGTTGCCGCCGTTGGCCGACTTCACGAAATTGCCGTAATCGGGGAAGGTATAGGCCTCGGGCGCGAAGGTGACCGGCGTCGTCTGCTGCAGCAGCAATGCCTGCGCGCCGCTGTGCGCCGAGTCGCGGGTCAGTCCCGCCGTTGCGCCGTTGCGCGTGGCCACGACTTTCCATCCCAGGGTGTTGTCGTCGACGAAGGGGTCTTCAAAGCTGCTGTTGCGCAACAGGTTTTTCCCCAGCGGCAACGGCAACGTCCCCCACTCGCCCGGCTGCAGCGTCGCCTCGGTCGTCAGGTCGGCGGTGATGGAGGTGCGCTTATTGTAGTGGTAAAGGCGCAGCGTGCGATTCCGTCCGGTTTCGTCGGAGAATATCACGCCGACGTCGCCGCGTAGGGTCTCGCTCGTCGCGGGGTCGATGCCCAATTCCCGCAGCGGCACTGCCGCTTCAAGCGTGTAGTAGCCGTTACCGCGCTGATAGGCCACCCGCGCCGTGGTGAGGCGCTTCACCTCATCAATGCGCGCGGCCATGAACTGTACCGGCGTCTTCGCGCCGGGTACTACCGGGCGGTAGCGCACGGCGATGGGCTGGTCCTGGAAGACGCTGAGCAGCAGGCGCTCGTCGCCCGCCACGGGCGCGCGACGATGCGCTTCGGCGTTGGTATCGGTGGCGAGCAGCAGGTCAACGCAATCCCCGGTGATGAAGAGCTTTTGCCAATCGTCGCCCTTATTGAGCAACGGGGTGCTGTCTTGCACGCGCGCGGCCAGGTAGAGCGTGTCCGCATCGCGCTGCAGGGCGATCTGCGCGCCGCGTCCGCCGTCCGCCTCCAGCGCAACCCCGGCGTTCAGCTGCCACTCATCGAGCTTGCCGTCGATGGTCGGCGGCGTGTTCGCCCAACTCATATTGAGCTGCGGTTTGGGCGGCGCGTTGACCACCGCCACTCCGCGCGCAGCCGCCGCCGTCTGTACATCGGCCTCGGTCAGCGTCAGTGTCGTTTCGAAACGTTTGGCGTGTTCCAGTCCGCGAATTGGCAAGAGGTGCAACGCGTCATTGGCGCCGTTCACCAGGTAGGGCGTGCCGTCGGAGGTCTGGAAATAGTAGCGGTAGGATTCGTCCCAGTTCGCCTGCGGCCCGATCTTGGTATCATCCAGCATAGTGCCGAGGTAGAGGCCGTCGGAGGTGAGCAGATAGGGACGGTAATTGCCGTGCCAGAGCCAGGCGCCGAGCACGTTGCCGATGCCGGGGATGGTGAAATCCGCGATAATATTTTCCGCGTGGTAGTCCTTGCGCGAGAATTGTTTGGGCATGGCGACGCTCCAGAGGAACTTGCCATCGCGATCCCGACATTCCAACACATTCCGCTGCTCCGGGTTCCGCCACGTCAGGTCATACTGATAGGAGATAAAGAGTTTGTTTTCCGCGTTGACGTAATAGCTCAGGATATTTTCCGTCTTGTTATCGGTGGCGAGCAGTTTCGGGGTGGTGATATCGTAGATCGGCGCGCCGCCCGGCGTCCAGCCCTGCAGGTCGAGACGGTAGTAGGCCGATTTGTCACGGCAGAAACCGCCGTAGAAGAGGCTCCAGTCCGGCGCGATGCCCGCGCCCCAGTAGCTCATCCACTCCGGCTGCCGCCCGTCGTATTGGTCGCCGCGGCTGAGGGTCTTGGCCCAGCGCATCTCCTCCGCCTGTACCAGCCCGTCGCCGTTCCGGTCGGTCCAGGAGAAGTTATCGCCCGCATGGCCGCGGAAACACTCGGGGTAGTAGTTGCGGTACAGGTGGTAGCGCAGGTCGCTGTCCCAGAGTTGGCGCGCGGTACCGTCATCGGTGACGAGGCGGCTGTTGCCGCCCGCCGCCGCCACCGGCACATAGACGTCCCCCTGACGCATGAGTACGAGCACCATGTGGTATGCGTTGCCCAGGATGTACTCGCGCCCGTTGTGCGTAAATTGCTTCATGCCGGCGGTAAAAAGGCCGTGTCCATTCGGCATAAAGACCTGATTGACGTCCATCTTGCGCATGGTGGTGGCCAGCGGGACGGACGTCTTCTTCACCCAATCCACCTGATAGCGCATACCGGCGAAGTTGACGATGCTGGGGTCTTTGGGGTCGAGCCAGAAGCTGGTGCCGCCGCCGTAGGGCGTGGGGCCGAGATAGTCACCCAGGAAAGCGCCAGTGCGCGCGTCCCACACGCTGACGCGCTTGGGCGTCTCGTCGTCCTCCGCCACCCAAAGCTTGCCGTCCGCCGTCACGGCGACGCCGCGCGGCACGAGCATGCCGTTAGCGTTCCACTTGCCCACCCACGGGCGGCCCCCCGGCATGCCGATGGCGCGAAGCAGTTTGCCCGCCGGGGAGAAGACCTTCACCTGGAAGGACGCGCCCCAGTCACTCACGTACAAATTGCCCTGCGCGTCGGCGGTAAGGCTGTGCGGGGCGAGCAGTCCATGGGGGATGACCGGCGTGGCCTGCTTGGTCGCCGGGTCCACCTTCACCACCGACGTACCGCTCACCGCGTAGAGCGCGCCGTTCGCCGCATAGAGGCCCACCGGCTTCGTGAGCGGAATTTCGTCCACTTGCTTGGCCGTCAGCGCGTCGAGCACGCGCAGCTTGTCTTCATAATACATGGCCAGGTAGACGCGGTCGTTGAGCACCGCCACGCCGAGCGCGCCGGTGGACTCGCCCAGGTCGTTGCAGAAGTAGCGCGGCTGCCCGCCGTAGACGCCCGGCGTGTAGCCCTTGGCGGCGCGCAGCGTGGCAAGTTTGCTCACCTCTTCGCGGTAGGGCCAGGTGGCCACCTTGGTGCGCGCCGTCTCTTTGGAGAAGCGCGCCATCTTGCCGGTGCGCTTGTCCAGACAGATGAGGATCGCGCGTTCCACGGCATTGCCTTTGCCTTGATAGCGCCCCGAGGCATCCGTCAATTCCGGCCCGGAGAAGAGCGCGTAGAGGTAGTCGCCGCTCAGCGCCAGCGAGACGGCGCGCGGGTAAAACTCCTCGGCGACGCCCCACACGCGGCGACCCTGTTCGTTCACGGCGATGATTGACGCGCCCTTCTCGCAGCCTGGGGCGGCGAGGAAGACCCATTTGCCGTCCGTCGCGACGGCCTGCGGATTCGACTCGTCGCTCAGCCAGTCGCCGGTATTGTCCACCGTGGGCCAGGGCGGCGTGCCAGGATTGCCCAGCGACATCTTGTATTCCGTGGTGAGCGTGGCGTGCGTGATGCCTTTGATACGGTACGAGCCGGCCGCCAGCGGCTTCCCCCACTGGTCGAGGCCATCCCACGTTTCGCTATTCTTGCCGGCATAGCGATAGTCACCACGCGTAAGCCAGCGCAACAGCTCGCCCTGCGTGTTGTAGACGCCCAACGTCACTTCGCCATCAGCAGGGACGGTATAGTGCAAGGTCAACGGGCGCTGGCGCGGCGCTATGCCGGACCCCACCGCGGGTTGACCGGCCCGCGCCACTGCGCAGGCCAGCGCAGCCAACAGACAAACGATGAGCGTGGTGACGGGTGTCATGCGCATTCCTATCATGGTTGTCTACCTTTCATCTTGTCGTTGTGGGGCGTTGCGAGTTCACGCGAGCGTTGCGCATGGGCCAGCCGTAGCGCAGGGCGTCTACACTTCCTGTCCGAGACGCCCTGTGGTTACGCAGACTCTGCTGGCTGGGCCAGTGCTATCCCTACTTCAACTTCCAGAGGTGCACGCTAAACCAGACGCTGGACGGTTTGCTCGGATCGAGCGGGATATTGCCGCGCGGGTAGAGGGTCAAGTTCGCGCCGATCCGATTGTCGGGCAAGGCGCCGGTGGTGAAGATCACTTTCTGCACTTGCCAGTCGAGGCTGCCCAGGTTCGTGCCCGCCTTCTGTACCAGTGTTCCGAGATGGTAGACGCCGTCCGTCGGCCAACTGATGGGCGCGGTGTTGACCTGGTAGCGGGTGGGACCAGGGAAGGAGTTCACGATAATCTGCGGGTCGATTTTGCCAAAGATACCGTCGGTGCCGGTGCCGCCGCGGAAGTTCTCGGCGCGCCACGCCACGACATAGGCATAGGTGGTATTCGCATCGAGCGGTCCGCCGTCACCCGTAACATTGCCCATGCCGCCGGCGATGCACGGGTTTGACGTCACCGTCATGCTGCAGGT
>DASXVL010000426.1:0-2549 GCA_036504255.1 Armatimonadota bacterium
TGATGAACCCGAGGCGCGCGCGTATGAGGCGATGGCGGCCATTTGTGCCGAGCATCCGGAAACGCGCGGGGTCTACGTCGCCATCGATAATGGGGCCGAAGGGGTTGCCCGCTATCTGCGTGCACAGGGCGCGAGGCCGGACATGACAGTGATTGGCACGGGTGTCTATCCTGAAATACGCGCCTTGATGGCGGAGGGCCTGGTGCAAATGTCTATCTTTCAGAATACGCTGGCGCAGGGGCAGTTGGCCGTGCATACGCTGTTTCGCTACCTGTCAGAGGGCCATCAGCCCGACCATGAACTGCTCGTGCCGCCCTATATCGCGGTGAACAATAATATCGACCTCTGGTTGTGACTGAGGCGAGCACGCATATGACCGACGCCCACGCTGCGCGTCACCTGCCGCACTGTCTGTGCTCAACAGTGCGGTTTCGTGTTCACGCGTGCGACACGGCCGATTTGGCAGCCGATATGGAAAAGGAATGTGCGGTATGCGTCGAATTGATATACTTATCCACAATCTGGGACACAGATAATCTGGCGGTCATTTCTGCGAGGGAGAGATAAAGGGGTAACGACCATGTGTGGCATTGTTGGTTATATCGGCATGAAGAACGCGACGGATGTGCTTCTTGCCGGTTTACGGAAACTCGAATACCGTGGCTATGATTCGGCCGGGGTTGCGGTTATTTCCGGCGAAAATATTACGGTCGCGCGACGACAGGGGAAACTCGACAACCTGTCGCAAGAACTCGCCGCATCCCCCGTGGCGGGACAGGTCGGCATCGGGCATACGCGCTGGGCGACGCACGGGGTGCCGTCGGATACCAATGCGCACCCGCATACGGATTGCACGGGGAAAATTGTCGTCGTTCATAATGGCATCATCGAGAACTATCTGCCGTTGCGCGAGCGCTTGGAAGCGGAAGGGCACACCTTTTCTTCGGAGACAGATACCGAGGTGCTGGCCCATCTGATTGAAGCGCATTATACCGGCAGCCTGGTCGAAGCCGTGCGCGCGTCATTAAAAGAGGTGCTCGGTTCCTACGCGCTGGTGGCGATCTGTCAAGACGACGCCAAGACGTTGGTGGCCGCGCGGTTGCACAGCCCACTCATTTTAGGGCATGGCACCGACGAGCAATTCATCGCCTCGGATGTGCCGGCAATTTTGTCGTATACGCGGCGCGTCACCTATCTCGATAACGGCGAGATCGCCGAAGTGACGCAAGACGGCGTCAGAATTACCACGCTCGACGGGCAGGAAGTCACGCATGAAGAATCCGTGGTGCAATGGGATCCGCTGATGGCGGAAAAGGGCGGCTTCAAGCATTACATGCTGAAAGAGATGCACGAACAGCCCAACGCGCTGGCCGAAACATTACGCGGCCGCTTGAGCGAAGACCGCGCCAGTGTGCGCCTGCCCGGTTTCCACATGACACCCGAGGAACTGGCCGGTATCACCAAAGTGTCGATTATCGCCTGCGGCACGGCCTACCATGCCGGCATCGTCGGCAAATATGCCATCGAAGAATTGGCGCGTGTGCCGGTCGATGTCGAGGTGGCCTCGGAATACCGCTATCGCAATCCGATTGTCGACAAGCACACGCTGGCGATTATCATCAGCCAGTCCGGTGAAACCGCCGATACCCTCGCGGGACTGCGAACCGCCAAGGAGCAGGGCGCGCATGTGCTGGCGATTACCAATGTGGTCGGCAGTTCCGTTGACCGCGGCGCCGACAGCGTCCTCTACACCTATGCCGGGCCGGAGATGGCCGTCGCCTCCACCAAAGCTTATACCACGCAGCTTATGGTGATGTACCTGCTGGCGTTGTATCTCGGCGAAGCTCGCGGCGCGCTGCCGAAGACCGATCGCGCGCGCATCATCGAGGCGTTGCAACGCCTGCCCGAACAGATGAAAACGGTGTTGAACGAGTTGGATATGGTGCGCGATTTCTCGCGCCGTTTCCACGGCGTGCACAGCATGCTCTACCTGGGCCGCGGCATCAACTTCCCCACGGCGCTGGAGGGCGCGCTGAAACTGAAAGAGATCAGCTACATCCATGCCGAAGGCTATGCGGCCGGGGAGATGAAGCACGGTCCTATCGCGCTGATCACGCCCGAATGTCCCACCGTCGCCATCGCCATGCCCGGCTCCGTGTACGATAAGATCATTTCGAATGTGCAGGAAGTGAAAGCACGCCGCGGCCACGTCATTGCGGTGGGCGCCGACGATGACATGGTGTTGCGTAAATTTGCCGACGACATCATCCCCATTCCGCGCACGGAAGAGATTCTGAGCCCGGTGCTCGCGGTGATCCCCTTGCAGTTGCTGGCGTATAGCTGCGCCGACTACCTCGGCCTGGATATCGATCAGCCGCGCAACCTGGCAAAAAGCGTCACCGTCGAATAAGCGATGTAGTCGCCATACCTGTCAGCGCCCTCTCCACTCGGTGGAGGGGGCGCTTTTTTCTTTTGTGTATGCGGATGAGCGATGCATCCAACGCTGCGGAGCGCGAGAAGCGCGTATCATGCGTTGGGATGACCCAAAG
>DASXVL010000427.1:0-8038 GCA_036504255.1 Armatimonadota bacterium
TAACATGGTAATTGGTTCCTTTCTTCGTGCAAAGTCTTCCGAATTGCCATCTTCCATAACGGTCCTCTGGCAAAGAAACCCCCTGCCCACGAGATGTCCCATGCGTCACTTCTGCGACAACCGCCGTCACCACACGGAGCGGTCTCATCGATCCGGTCATTTACCTCCGGCAGAGCCACATCCAGGCTATTGTGTCCTGCCGGGGTTACCCTGGAGTACTTAACAGGTCGGGCCGCCGGTCGCGTGACCGGCGGCCCAAGGTCCGTTGCCCATACGGGCGCTCACCCGATTAGAGCAGGGAGAGCAGTCGGATGTCTTTGGCGGCCAGCGCGCGGTTGTACACACGCACCTGGTCCAACTTGCCGCGTAGCGGACAAATCGGCGTACTCCAACGGCCAAGTATCACTGCCGTAGGAACGGCCGTCTGTGGCGCGACCGTACTGTTGTTGACCTCCACCCCGTCGATATACAGACGATGGGTGGTACCGTCGAAGGTATAGGCGTAGTGGTGCCAGGCGTTGGCCGAGGGCGGGGTGGCTGCCACGAGGGAGGTGCCGCCGTAGGTCCAGACGCGCACCATGCTGCTGCGCACCCCACAGTTGATGGCCGAGTCCAACGGGTCATTGCCCAGCGAAACGGCCGTCTGGTCGTTGCCCGCATAGCTGGAGAGATTCATCCACCAGCTCACGGTCTGCGCGGCGTTATTCGCCGGGAAGGTACCCGGAGAGGCCGCGCTCACGTAGGCGTCGGACGCCCCACTGAAGTAGAGACCGCCGTACTCATGTCCGGCCGTCCACTTGGTCGTGCCGAGCAGCGTGGCGGTATGGCTGCCGGTCTCGTCCACGGCACTGGCGCCGCTGCCGGCGTTGAACTGCCAGTGCGCCAGCAAACCGGTGGTGGTGTCGCCGATCAGGGCGTTGATGTCCAGCAGGCTCAGCGTGCGGGTGTAGATACGCACTTCGTCCAACTGCCCCACCAGATAACTCATGCCGGTGAACCAGCCACCCAGATGACAGCGGTTCGTTCCCACGGTATGGGGCGCCACGGTCGAGGAGTTCACTTCCACGCCATCAACGTACAGCCGATGGGTGGTACCGTCGAAGGTATAGGCATAGTGATGCCAGACATTCGCGGTGGGGACAGTCGGCGCCGAGACGAGCACCGTGCCATCGTACTTCCAGACAGTCACCGTGTTGTTTTTGATGCCGCAGTCGAGGGCGCTATAGACGTCGGCGTTGCTGGGGCACACCGCAATTTGCGTGCCGCCGAAGCCTGGCACCTTCATCCACCAGGTGATGGCGAGCGGCATATCGAACTTCACCAGCGTCGGGTTGGCGATGCTGACCAGGTCGTTGCCGTCAAAGGATAGTCCGGCGCCTTCGATACCGGTCGTCCAGGTAGCCGTTTGCGTGGCGGCGTACAAGGAGCCGGTGTGCGCATAGCCGGTTTGATCGATGGTCGTCATGCCGCTATTCTCGTTGAGCTTCCAGTAGGCTTGCAGGCCATCGGTGAGGTTCGGGACATTCGCCGGCGTCTGCAGCGGCGTGGTGACGGTAAAGAGCACGGTCACCTTCTGCGTTTGCGCGGCCCCGGTGACGGTGATGACGTCGCTGTAGGTACCCGGCGCCAGGCCGACGGGATTGCAGGTGAGCGTAGCGCTGGCGCTGCTATTTTCCGTCGCCAGCGTGCCACTCGTGAGCGAGAGGGTCAGCCAGGCGGCGCTCTTGGTCGCGCTCCAATCCAGGGACGCGGTGCCCGCGTTCCAGACAGTCAGCGTGGTGGTGGGAGACGTGCCGTCGGTGGCGGCGGTCAGCTCCAGCACGCGGGCGGGGACTTCCAGGATCGCGCCCGGCAGGGTACCCGCATAGGTGGTTTCGAAGTTTGTCCAACTGTTCTCGCGCAGATCGGGGGCCTGACCAGTGGCAAAGTTGATACCTTTGGAGCCCACCAGCGCCGCCGTGCCGCGGTCGAAGTTGTTCTTGTAGAACAGCGTGTTGTCGATCAAGGCGTCATAGGTACCCGGCGTGCAGTCAAAGGCTATCGGGATATTGGTACCCGTGTTGCCTTCATAGATGTTCATCTGCATCGCCTCGCCGGCGCCGTTCCAACTGGACACCAGTTGCAGGGCGTAGAGGGCCGGGGTGGTGATGGTGTTATCGCGGAACACCTGCCCGAACAACGCCGTGCCGCCGTCCACGCCGGCGGAGGCAAACCCACCCACCGAACTGTAGACCGCATATTTATTATTCGTGATGGTGTTGCGGGTGAACAGGTTGAAGTAGGCGGGGAGGGTGAGGTTGGGACTCACGTCCGTCTTCGCGCCGGCGCCGGTGTTGATACCATAGCGCAGGTCGGAGAGCGTATTGTAGTCCGCCACAATATCGTAGCACCCGGCGCCCACGACCAGCCCTTGCGTGGACGGCGAATCCACGACCGGCGAGACGCCGTCGAGGGTGTTGTGATAGATCGCCGCGCGCATGGACACCCGCTGGATGTTGACGGCGCTGGTGGCGTCAGGGATGACATTCCAGGCCTTGTCCAGCGTAATGGTCTTCGTGCCGCTGTTCCAGCCGGTGATGGTGCGATGCTGCCCAAGGCCCTTGCCCTGTACAATGATCGCCTCATAGTTCGTGTAGTCGGTGGCGAGATCACTGAAGGTCACGGTGGTGGCCGTGGCCGTGGTGGGTGTCCCGCGGTAGGCGAAGTTGTTCAGCGTGAAGCTGACCTGCTCACTGTCCAGGCCGGTGGTACGGCCGCACAGGTTGTAGGTAATGTTATCGCCGATATAGCCGTCCTTGATACTGGCGGCGTCGGCCTGGCCCAGGATAAAGCGGCCGCGGCTCCAGCCCCAAGTGGGCCCGGACCCGTCATTGGCGTTCTGCGCCGTACAGTGCGTGAAGCTGTATTCGGTGGAGACGCGCAACGTCACTGAACCGGCGTCATCGGTGCCATAGAAACCGCAGTTGTCCACAAAAACCTGCGTCGCGCCGACGTAGTAACTGCGCCCGCGCAGTTGGCAGCCAGTGATGAGAATGTTCGTGCTGCCAAGGGTGTCGAGCATTTTGTTCTGCAGGCAGTTGAAGTCGCAGTTCTCCAGCTTCAAGTCGGTGTAGGTGCGCAGGTAGATCGCCGAGTAGTTCGACGCGTTGATCTCGTTCGATACGCCGTTGGTGTCGAAGGTCAACTCGCGAATCTCCACATTGTTGCGCGCGATAAGTTCACCGAAGAGCAGCGCGGTCTGCGTGGAGGTGGCCATACGCCGGATGATGGTAGTGGCCTTGCTCTCTCCGCGCCAGCGGACATTGGACGGCGGGGTGAGCCGCGCGCTGATGTAGTACGTTCCCGCCGGGAAGTAGACGGTCGAGCCCGGACTGGCCGCCGCCGCGGTTAGCGCGCTTTGAATGGCGGTGGTGTCGTCGATGGCGTCACTGCCGTTGGCGCCGTAACTCGTCACATTGAACTCGGTGGCGGTCCAGGAAGGCCCATCATAGATGGTGAGCGTGAGCGGTCCACTCCAGCCATAGCTGCCGCCGTGACCGTTATGCGTCCATACTTCGTAGCTGCCGTTCGTGCAGGCGGAGGGCACGGTGAAGGCCACGCGATATGGGTTGACGGACGTGGTGGTCGTAAAGCCGGTATAGCTGCCGCCGCTCGTCTGCTTCAAGTAGACCCAGGCGGAAGCGGTGCCGTTGTCATGGGAGAGGTTGCGCCCGAAGACGGCGATCTCCTGATTGCGCGTGGCCTTCTTCGGCCCCACCCACCAGGCCTCGGTACGATTGACCGCGACCGGGGTCCCGTAGCCGTCGCTGTTTTGCGGCCAGAGCAGGTACATGCCCCAACTGGGCAGCGTGCTGTCCAGCGTGACGGCGGCGAATTGCCCGTCGAGGCGCTGAATCTTCGCCGTGGAGAAGGCGGCGTTGCCGGCCGTGCTCTGGGCATACACCTCAAAGCGCGTGTCCGTGCCGGTGTCCGTGCCGGTAAGGCGCGTGAAGCCCTCGCCGGTAATGGCCAGCGTCTCATCCGGTCCGCCGGTGCGCGTGACTTCGGCAACGGCCGGGGCGGTAGTGGGCGGCGTCACGGCACCGACGGGCGGGGTGAATACGTCCATCTCCGGGGGGAGGGTCGGCGCGGGATTCGGCGCCACCACATTCGGGAGCGTCGGCCGCAGATTAGTCGTGTGCTCGAAGATCGGGTCGCTCTCCACCAGCGCGGTGGTCGGCGTATCGACCGCGGACACCATATACCAGACATCGCCCTGTGGGAGCGCGCTGTCGAGGTACGACGTGGCGACGACCGGCGTGGCGGTGATCAGCACGTAGGGGCCGACGGCGGCCGTGGCGCGATAGACGCGGTAGCCATCGACGCCCGGGGTGGTCGAGGCGGTCCACGCCAACTGAATGCCACCCTGCTTTTTGGCAATCGTCAGATTGCTGGGTGGATTCACCGTCTCCATGAAGTGCGGGATGAAGTCCTCGAAGGGCACGAAGGCCCGCGTATTGGACCCGGCGCGATAGACGAAGTCCTGCACGGTCACCGCGTTTTTGATCTCCCAGGGTCCGCGCATGTTGATGGTGAGTTGGTTATTGCGGACCAGGCGGAAGCTGGGGCGGCCTTGTTCCAACGGAATCTTGAAGGAGGTCATGCCCGCCGGAGCATCCTGCGTCATTACCTTGCCGTTGATCTCGATGGCCAGGGTGCCGGGCGCGGTGAGGAAGGCCAAACACTCGATCATGTTGTCCGGGGCCACACCGCCCGTGGGCAGCAGCGCGCCGATGGCGGCCGTACAATCGCTCGCCAGTGTGGCCACTTCTGTCGCGCTGAGCGCGTGCTGATAGATGCGCACCTCGTCCAGCTTGCCGGCAAAGTAGTTCGCGCCGGTGGGCCAGCGCCCGAATTCAGCGCGGGTGAGGCTGCGCGCGTCGGACGCGGTAGTCGAGGTGCCGGCCTGCACGCCGTCGATGTACAGACGGTGCGTGGTGCCGTCGTAGGTATAGGCGATATAGTGCCAGACCCCGGCCGTCGGCGGCGTCACGGAGATGAGGTTGGCGCTGTACTTGTACGCGCAGAGATTGCCGCTACGGAAACCGATGCCGATGCCGGCGCTGTTGGCGCTATCGGAGAGCACCACCATGTCCTGGCTCGTGGTCGGGTTGCTCGTCACGTACATCCAGCAGGAGATGGTCTTGGCGGCGTTGGTTGCCGGCAGGGTCGCGGGGGTGGCGCACGCGACGTAATCGTCCACGCCGTCAAAGTTGATGCAGGACCCCTCCTTGCCGGTCGTCCAACCCGGCGTGCCATACAGCGTGCCGGCGTGGTTGTAACTGGAGGTATCGGCGGCGCTGGCGCCGGTGTTCTCGTTCAGGCTCCAGTGCCCGAGCAGGCCGCCATTCTGTTCCACGGTATTGAAGGTGGAGTTCAGCGGTTGGTTGCGGTAGAAGTAGTACAGCACATCACGGGTGATTGCAGGCTGGACGCCGGTCTTGAACCACGTGGTGTAATAGGCAAACAGGTCATAGAAGCCGTACTGCGTGCTGGAGCAGGGGCGCAACTCGGTCGCTTCCGACAGATCATTCCAGGTGATGCCTTGGACCCAGTCCGAGCCACCCTGGATGGCCGTATTCCAGAATTCACGCATGGCGGCGCTATTGGAGGCTTCCGTCACATTGAAAGACTTCGGACGAAAATCCTGCGGGGCGACCGGCTGCATCCAGAACGTCACATAGGTATGTGCCGATGCCGCACTGCCGAGCATCCCTTTCGCGCCAAGGACGGTACGCGTGCCCCAGTCGGAGAAGCCGTAGCTGATGGGCGCAAAGCTCGCGGCATACGTTCCCCACCCCTGGAAGCAGGGGACGAAGGCGATGTCGATACCGTACAGCGTACGCATATCCGTCAACCAGGACTGCCACCAGGCAACGGTCTGGTTCTGCGCGTTGTACGGCGCCACCACGAGACGGCCGTCCGCCAAGCGGTAGGCGGACGGATAGGCGGCCAAGGCGCGGATCGCCGCGGTGAGATTCGCCGCGTTGTCACGATAGGCGGTCGTTTGCATGTCCGGCATGGGGATGACCTTGAAGCCGGGGTCAATGGCGGCGGCGCGCGCGAAACAGCTTAGCACCCGCGGCCAATGTGTCGTGTCATTATAGGCGAGTAGATCGACGACGAAGCCGTCAATGCCGAGTTGGGCGGCGTCCTCAATCTCGTCTTCCATATTGAGATCCGGCCAATTCCCTTCCGGGCGCGGGCAGGGAGTGACGGGCAGCGGGCGCTGGCGGAAATAGCCGCCATGATCGCGGTGGGCATTATTCTCACCGTGCGGATCGATATATCCCAGGGTGTAATAATCCGCCGTCACGGCGAGGTTGTTGATCTGCACCGGGAAGGGGGTAAAGAAATGGACGAAAACTTTCTTGGTGCTCCCGCGTAATGTGCTGAGCGCGGGGCGGTCGAAGGGTAAGTAAGATGTAATGTCCGGGGTATGCGCTTGCGCGGCCAGGCAGCAGCAGAAGAGTGTCAAGATGAGGAATGCAACGATGCGCCGCGTACACGCCGACCGGGTGGTCGAACAGAGAGTGAGGGACGATGAGCTCCTGCCGGCCTTGTGCGGCATGGGAGACACATCAATGGTTGCTAACCGGTCACGCCGATCACCACCACTAGAGCAGTTGAAACGTAACATGGTAATTGGTTCCTTTCTTCGTGCAAAGTCTTCCGAATTGCCATCTTCCATAACGGTCCTCAGGCACTTCTCCCCTTTGCCTGGCCACTCCACGGGCCAACAACTCCTTTCTGCTGTCATCACTTCGATCGAGCGTTCGTGTCGAAGGCTGCCGCTTCTTGCGCGCACTTGCGTGCTAACGGTCTGCTGCACAGGGCTAGCCCATGGGCAGTAGTACTATTAGCCCGAAGGGCTCGTATGCTATAGCCCTGGGCAACGCCCAGGGGAGCAGGGAAATAGGGAAATCAGCCCTGACAGGGCTAGCCCATGGGCATTCCGGCGACCCTGGGCGTTGCCCAGGGCTAGAGAATTCGAGCCCTTCGGGCTTGCAGGATTCCCAGCGTATTGTAGTCCTGCAAGGACGACTGAAATATCTTCTGTGAACCGTATTGGGTCTGTACTGGGAACTTACTGACCAGGTCATCAACCGTGGTGGCCATGCACCGTCCCATTAAGGACGGTGCATGGCGACACGGCGCGTGCGTTGCTGTGGTGATTTCAGCGCACCGGCGTGAGCTGAATCATGACGGTTTGTCCGGACTTGACCTGGGGCAAGGTGATCCCCGGCGCATCCAGGACGTCGGCGCGCACTTTACCCAGCGCTATTGTTTCCGTGAGCGACTCGAACGTCACGGTATAGCGCGTCTTGCCGGAACCCGGCACGCGTAGGACCGGCGTGCAGGCGTCCCCGCTGTTATAGAGATAGATCCGGCGCGTGTCACCCTGCTGTCGCAGGAAACCATAGAAATCGCCGGAGATGGTGAACAAGCTGGGGATTTTGGCCCAGCGCTCAAGATCACGCATGAGCAGGAGCGTGGCTTGCCCCAACTCGTTCTCGGCATCGCCATAAATATCACTGCCGCCAGCCCGTACGCGCGCGTCGGGGCTGGCCGCGAGTTCCAGCGCTGTGGCGGAGGAGAGGGAACCCGGTGATCCGCCGAAGAGCACCACCGTGCCTTTGCCCACTGGCCACTGCACGGCGCCGGGGAGGCCATTGATGAGACCGAGGATGCTGCCGCCCTTCGGCGCGTTCAGCACACGATAGTCATGTACCGCCAACGTGGTCAGCTCGGTAAAGATGCCGTTGCCACGATGGAAGACTAGTTGCGCCACTTCGGGATGACTGACGGCGACGCCGCTCATATCCTCATACCCCAATGCGCGGAGTAAGGGATAGCTCGAGGTCGCGTCGGTTATCAGGCGCTCACCGCTGCCCGGCAGCAAGACGAGCTTGCCGCCGTTTTGCACAAACCGCACCAGGCGGTCGATGGTCGATTGCTGCATGAGGCGCGAGCCGTCATCCACGATGAGTTGCATCTG
>DASXVL010000428.1:0-4584 GCA_036504255.1 Armatimonadota bacterium
GCATAGTTACAAGTAAGCGGCCATCGGTCTTCCACACCCGTATCAGCCCGTCTTCCCCTGCCGAGATAAGATTTCCTTCCTTGCTAAATGCAAGAGCATTCACCCCCATCACGTGCGCTTGGAAATCATGTTGTGCTGTACCAGTATCAGCGTCTCTCACGACAACACGCTCATCTAATCCGCCTGTGGCTACTAACTTGCCATCCCGCGTGAATGCCGCGCACATAACACCAATGGCGTGGTCTGCTTTTCGCCAGAGCAGCGTTCCGGTTTTCAATTCCCAACAACTGGCTTCGCCCTTCATATCAGAACGTTTGCTTATATCAACGCTGCAAGTGACACAGCGTTGACTATCAGGTGAGAATACGATTGAGCGAATCTGACCTTGCTGTGCGTGGAGTGTATATGCTCTCTTCTCCTCTGCCTGTCGTAGTGAGACACGTCCATCGGGCTGGAGCGTGGCTGACCAGCGGCCATCTGGTGAGGTAATACTATCAGTTTGCTTTGTCGGTACCTTGGGGGTGATATTATCCAGCTTGCCGGTATTCACGTTCCACTTACACTCCCGCTCCGTTACATCTACGGCGACAATCGAAAGCCCGTCTTGCGAGAGTGACAAGTGCGTGATCGCGGGGCGCGCATCGGGTAATGTTACGCGTGCTCGTTCATGACCATTGTGGGCATCCCATAAACAGACCTCGCCCATCTCTTCATATGAGAACCGTGCACTACCCGTTACCAGGAGAGTGCCATCGACAGTAAAAGCAAGTGCGTTCGTATGATTCTTATGTCCCTGTGTGGCCCAGACTACTTTCCATGTTCGAGTATCCCAGACTTGAATCCACCCCTGATTCTCTGCCGCGGCTAGCAGATGGCCATCCGGCGAAACCATGAGTTTTTGCACATCCTCTTTCGCGGAGAGCGTCTGTTCAAGCTTGCCAGTTTCCACGTTCCAGATGGGTACCTTGCACAGGCTTCCCTGTTGCCGGTCGTCTGATTCCCAATAGGCGCCAGCAATCCAACTGCCATCTTTGGCAAAGGCTAGGGATTCCATGCCATAATTGTAGACGGTGAAGGTGCGTACGAGTTTGCCGGTGTCTACCTTCCATAGCGCAAGCACATCATAATTGAGTTGCTTGCCTGGGGTTATGGAACCGCCAAAGCCACGTGCGCAGGCGCCGGCGACTAGGTGCCCATCAGGTGAGAAGGCGACGGCATTGATATTGGTTTCCGGTCGGACTAACATTTTGACGCAAGCGCCGGTCTTGGGATACCAAAGGCGTAATGTGGCATCGGAGCTACCTGTCGCAAGCAAGTGACCATCGGGAGAGAAGGCTAATCCACGTATGTAATACTTGTGGTCAGTCAAGGTATGCAATATCTTACCATTATCTCCATCGCGGAGCTCAACCGTATACTTAGGGTGGTTCGCAGTGGTGCTGACTCGGAGCGATTTCCCATCCGCCGAGAACCATGTGGCTTGTGTGGGATATGGGGTAGATGTTTGCCATTCCAGTGTCGCTAAGTCAAGTGTCTGCGTCCCGAAACCTGTTGATGCGACTAAAGAACGGCCATTCGGCGTACAGGTGAGATAGCCTACCGGCCCGCTACCTAGCGGGAGTGTCAGCCGAATTTTCATCCCCTGTCTATACGGAGGTGCATCATCATCTTGAGCATGCGCTAACCGACACCCAGTAGACATGAAAGCCACCAAGCATGCCACAATGCTTGATAAAATCCAAATTCTCATGCAAGCATTATACAACAGACGAGTGACAAATCAGTGAACGAGGCATTACTTCGCTGTGAAACGCGATTGCATTTGCAGCAAATCTTTCTTTGTTTTCCTTTTTACGGGGGTCAGTCTGTTCGCGCCGACGGCGAAGGTCGTCGCGAATATTTTGCAGCAGGACGTCGCCGCCAAACAGGTGCTGACCCTGCTGCACGCCGACAACGAATACAGCCTGTTTTCCTGCTTGTTCAACGCACACGACCCGAAATGCCAGGAGGGGGTCTTCGACCTGATCACCACCGCCCTGGACCGCTACGCGCAGGTGGAAAAACCAGCAGCGGTCACCCAGTGCGTCATCTTCCTCGTCTTCGCCATCGATCAAGGCAAGCGCGACGATATGCAACCCTACGCCCAACGGTTGAAGGAGCCTATTTGCAGGCGAAATGAGCGGGGAACAGCAGCAGGGGGGATTACAGCACAGGCGCGATCCGGCCATAAGGAGGCACCATGGGGTGCTGAGGTCGGAGACTCAAATCCTCCCGCCCCGGCGTTTTATATTGGCGTATCCCGCAACGATATCTTCCCCCGGAGCGCGGCGGTCGCCGGCTTCCCCCTTCGCTCTGCGAGCTATGGCGGACAAAGCGAGTTACGGAGGACAAGTCCAGACGGTGCTAACAATCCACCCGTGAATAATCCCTTGACACAAACACTAGTTTGCGCTATAATGCAGAGCTGTCCAAAATACCACGCGCTTTTTGCCTGCAGACACAGTGCCCCCCTTCCCTCCCCGAGTCCTGCGAGGGGTCTTAGGGAAGGGGGTCGGGGGGTTAGGTCCAATAGGCCGGCTTCACGCCCGGCGAGATCAACCCCCTCCGGTCAGTTGAATACAAACCGTCAGCTATGTTGGACAAGCTTGGTTATAATGCAATGCTAGGAACAGACTCAGCCATAATCACAGCACCGTATGGACTTGTCCGCCGTAGCTCGCAGAGCGGAGGAAGAAGGCGAAGGTGAATACCCATCCTGTTAATTTATCTTTGCGCCTTTGCCCCTTCGCGCCTTTGCGTCTAAGCCTTTTATCTTTTCGCCCGCAGGCACTATTTAATCTCTGCGTCTCTGCGCCCTCTGCGTCTAAGCCTTTTCATTTCGCCCGCAGGCGTTACTTTATCTTGGTGCCTTGGTGTCTTGGTGTCTTGGTGGTTAATCAGTCGAGCCCCGCCCTGACCGAGCGCCGCCCCTTTGTTTTTATATGGCGAATTCCGCCACTTTTTGATCTCAACAGTGGCGAAATAATTGCGGATAAGCGCTGTTGCTAGCGCTCCGGCATCACCAGCGGGAGGGCGATAGTGAAGGTGCAACCCTGGCCTTCTCCCGGGCTGTTCGCCCAGATTTGGCCGCCGTGGAGTTCGACGATGCCGCGGGTGATGGCCAGGCCCAGGCCCATGCCGCCCGCGCGTTCATCGCGGTTGGATTGGTAGAAGAGGTTGAAGATCTGCCGCAGCGCCTCCGGTCCGATGCCGCGACCGGTATCCTCGACGCGGAAAATCGCCCAGGTTTCTTCGCGGAGGCAGGTGATGCTGATCGAGCCCCCGGCGGCGGTGAACTTGAGACTGTTCTGCAACAGGTTGCTGAAGCACTGCTGGATGCGTTCGGGGTCGGCTATCACCCGGAGCGGCTCCGTTCCCGCGTCGAACATCACTATCAGCGACTGATCCTGCGCTTGCTGCTGCGCGGACTCCATGGCAAACTGCGCCTGCAAGCGGATATCCGTCAGGATGGGGGAGATGCAGAGCTTGCGGTAAAGCAGCTTGGACATATCGAGCATCTCAGTCACCAGTGCCCGCTGCCGCTTCGCGTTGCGATGGACCACTTCTATCGCCTGCCGCAGAAATGCCGGCGTGTTGTTGACTAATGCAAGTTCCGACCAGCCCAGTATGCTGGTGAGCGGGGTATTCAATTCATGGGAGAGGACGGCCAGGAACTCGTCCTTCGCTTGATCGCTTTCCTTCAAGACGGAGATGTCTTCGATGAGTGTCGCCGCGGCTACCACCTCACCCATGACGCGAATCGGCGCGGCGTTGACCAGGCAGGGTATGCCCTCTTCGTTGTTCGGCACGAGCAGAATGTATTCTTCCGCGGTCACGATCTCTCCCTGCAAGGCACGGGTCGCCGGCTGGGCTGCCTGGGGAATCGGCGCACGGGTGAGTGGCGCCAGGAAACGAAGATCCGTCCATTCCGTCGCCGCCAATTGTTGCAGTAACGTTTGATACGCCTGGTTTTGCCGCAGGAGTTGCTGGTCGCTGCTCACAATAAACAGCGGCATCGGCAGCAGATCGATCGTTGCATCCAGGAAAGCTCGCCCATGCGTGAGGGCATCTTCCGCCTGCTGACGCTCCACAATTTCGGCTTCAAGCTGCCCGGTCAGTTGCTGCAGTTTCTCGGCGCGCCGGCACGCGGTATCGAGGGAAGACAGCAAGGCGCGGTACATGGTGCCGGCCGTGGCAACAATGGTGCCGAGAAAGAGTCCGCACGCCAGCGTCGCCGCCCCCCAGGCCGGCAGGGAGGTATTCACCAGGTTCGCATCGGCGGTAAAGGTCAACCAATGCCGGGCCACCGCGAGCGCGCACCCGCCCATCAGCAGCACGGTCATCGCCAGCGCGGTGAAACCGGCGTAGATTCCGAAGAGGAGCGTGGCTTCCAGCACGAACAGCATGAGGAACATGCCACTCCCGCCGGCCAGGCCAAAAGCCACCAGCGCGCCGCAGCCCATCAGAAAAGTGAAGCCGAGTAAGACCACCGCGCGTATGTGAATGCTGAGCCGATGACGCAGGAAGAAGACGCTCCACAGTACG
>DASXVL010000429.1:0-7205 GCA_036504255.1 Armatimonadota bacterium
GCGGAATTCCGCCAGCGTGGTCGGGTCGGGTAGGCATCCGGCGGCCAGAAACCGAAAGGGAATGCGTTCCATGATGGCCGTGCGGAGCGGACGCGACGTGGTGACCCCGGTCATATAGCCGTACAGCCACCCACGACGAACCGGTGATGCTCCCCCGGTGAAACGTGCGCTCATACATGGCTATGACGAACCACTCACGGCAGCTATTACGACCTATCTCTTGGACGAAATTGTTGCCGAGAAGCTGCGGGCTTTGCTGCAGACCCATGCTCAACTCCAGGCACGGGGCTGGAATCGTCCTCGTGCGCACGATTACAACGACCTCTGGCGCATCCTCGGCACCTTTCGCGACGAGTGGAATCTGATACGCATCCGGCAATGCCTGAGCGCCAAATGTGTGGCGCGAGACGTCTCTTATGCCGGACTCGATGATTTGTTACTCCATTACTGGTCGGTGAAGCGCATCGATCCTGGGAGAGCAACCTTGGTGCCTTCGTGCGTGATCTTCCCGCGTGTGATCAAGTGTTTCAAGAACTACGTATCCGCATGGCGAAGGTAATACCGCAGGTCACCGAGGACGCTGCACCGTGATACTGTTAGGAAGCCAGTACAATCGGCTACCTGCACCCTATAGTTTAACCACTCATTGCCAGCATGTCACGCGAATGACCGCCAAGACAGAAGCGAGAAGCCACCCACGGATGATGCGATGATAATTTGACATCAAAATGATGACCAAGTGGTTTCACCGGTGGTATACTATCGAAAAAGGAGGCAATATGGTAAGCATTACTGTACGGGACGTTCCCGACCACATCTATCAGCGAATCAAGAGACTCGCAGAACGTGATCGTCGCTCGGTCAACGCCGAGGTCATCGTGGCGATGGATAAATTTGCTGAGCAGGATGAATTGCAGGCACAGCGCTCCCAGGCGCTCCACCGGATCATTGAACGGCGCAAACACATTCCTCCCGCAGAGGTGGAAGGCGTGGAATTGTTGCGCGAGGATCGCGCACGATGAGCCTGATACCTTGTGTGATTGATGCGAGCGTGGCGGTCAAACTCTTCCTGACTGAATCGTACACGCAGGAAGTGACCATGCTCTTTTCGGATTATATCGCCAATCCCGAGAGCGAACCGTTTATTGTGCCTGATCTGTTCTACATCGAATGTGCCAATATTTTCTGGAAGCGCGTCATGCGTCGCAACGACTTGGATGCCAATCTAGCCAAGCAGCATATTGCCGACTTGCGCCAACTCGGCATCCCAACGGTCAGTATGGAGACATTGGCGGAACGGGCCTTAGAACTCGGCATGATCTACGATATTACTGCCTATGATGCCCCCTATGTCGCCTTGGCAGAGGAGCGCGGCATTCCATTGCTGACTGGCGATCAACGACTCATTAACTCGCTGGTCGGCAGTCCGTACTCCTTGCTGAGCATCCCTGAATACATGACCGGCTACCTCGCGCCTGAACTTGCATAAGCCCTCACCTTCAACCATATCTCACAATGCCCCTTGTACCATCGCAAGGGGCACTTTCCTAGTACGCCGGGCATGCGCCCGTTCTCGGAGGTGCAAGTCCTCTACGGTACAGAGAGTCCCTCCGTCAGCTGCTCACCGCACGCTAACTCGATATCATCCCACCTGCACCGTACAGATAACTGTGCGATGGCGCCATCGAGTTGTCACAAGCCCAATAAGATGTATCGCTGCCAAACGGCCCACCCCGCTCATCGTGGCACTCGCACGTGCCAACACCTGGCAACGGCTTCTGCTTTCAGGGGAATATGCCAGCGTACACCAGTTAGCCGCTAATCTTGGCTGCGACCCGTCGTCTATTGCCCGTACGATGAATCTCGCGTTGTTCGCGCCGGGCATCACGTTTCTCCTCGTCTGGTCCGCGCAATGGGAATTGCTCGGTATTGACTGACGGGCAGAGCGCCATGATGGTAGTATGTGGGTACCACGCGGCCGAACCCGGTCATACTCTCCATTAGGCTTCTTTACACGTTTGCTGCCTTGCGCTACACTCGCACCGGCGATTTTTCTTCCCAACATTCCTGTTCCTTGGATTGCAGAGGGACCACAAAACGCTCTTGTTGAGATTTACGCTTGAATAGCGAAGATACCTGCGCCTGTCAACACCAGCCAAAGGAGTCGCTGATGACGAGGATTGAGAAAGATGAGGCACGAGAAGCCCGCCTGCACAACGAAATCATCGTGGATGCCTACGGAGAAGAAGAGCAGGCGATGGGGTGGTATAATTACCTTGATGAGTGTCTCCACACCCCGTTTCGCGCTCGGTGTATGGAGGAACATGCCATCTCCCCGCTACGGAAAGGCGAGGAGGTGACCGTCGCCGGCTTGGCGCCGGAAGACGACTGCCTGCACGCGATGTTGGTGATGATCCACTGGCAAGATCGCACCCTCGGCGTGCCACTCGCGCAATTGGAGGGCATCGATGTGGATGACGACACCGCCGAGGCCATCGCCGACTGGCACTACTGAGTTGCGCGCGGATATCAGTTATAACCCACACATCAATATCATCGGTTTGACGAGGCATAGGGTTATCGTAACGCCATTGCCCACCGCGACTATGCCTCGGCTGGCGCCATACAGGTAAGGGGGTCAAGGACATCATCGAGGCCACGATCTTTCGCGATACGACGGACGTGAAAGAGATACCGGGGTTACCATCCAATGGTCAAACGTAAACGACCGCGCTCAAGCGATACGACTCGGGGGAAACGATCTTGCCAGTTCAGGTACACTATGCGGGGGCCAATAGAGACCGTATCCATGCTGCATCAAGGTGTTGGATTAAGTGTAGATCGATTCGCGTGACCGCCTCATCAATATCAAAGGCGATGCCATCGCGGAGCAAGGGTCTGATATCCTCGCGAAATTCTCGGTCTACCTGTTTTGCGTGGAGATTTGCCCGAAATTCCTTGGTGGACACACGGTTCCCTTGTGCCGCCAAATAGGCAACACATGTTTCGACGATCATGGTCTCGTCCAGCGCCATCTGCGTGAGCGCATAATCGAGATCGAACAAGTCACGCCCCTTCTTGCGTTGATACAGAGCCCGCAGTTTGGTGCCCAGCAATTCTTCCAGTGCAAAACTGGTGATCTGTACGCGGTCTTGCACCCACCGCGAGTCAACGGAAAATTGGCGTGGCATCAGCACGGTCTGTTCGACATGCTCGCGTGTGTTGATCTCGATTTTTAACCGTTGCGGACTATCCGGAGCCGTCTCTGGCGCATAACGGTACAGCAGCTTCACGGATTGTTGCGTCGCCTTGTACGTGGGCTGTCCCAACCAGGGGTCCAACACTTCGCGGATCACACGAACAGTCTCTTTGATCGGACCGGCGGTGATTTGCACCAGGTCAATATCTTCGGAATAGCGTGCCGCAGGCACCAGACAGAGCTTGTACAATGCGGTGCCCCCGCGAAAGGCCAATTGCTGTCGAAGTTCGTCCTGGCGAAACAGATTGAGCAGCACCCGACTGATGATCAAATCCTGCTCAACCATGATGGGGTCGCGCCATGGCGCCACCTGTTGCCACTCGGTGATATAGGCCATGGGAATCATGCTTCGACCTCCACCTCGGCATTCACGATAATATGCCAGCGCGCATTGCGTTCTCCCTCGCGGGACGCATCGGTACGTAGCGGTTGCCACACGCGACGATGTTGCTGGAGGCGATGTGCCAGCAGCGCGGTTTTCTCGTCCCACCCCGTGGTCTCCAATAGCCAGCCCAGTCGTTGCAGCACCGAGGTTTCCGTATCCAGATCAATCAACTGTGCCAATCGTTCTAGCTCAATACGCTCTCCGAGTTCAGCCAGGATGGTGGCAGCCAGATCAAGGGACGGACATGCCCGGGGGTAGCGTAATAGATCATACGCCGTCATCTCCGGAGTGCTGATCCGGTAATAGCCGGCAGGGGATTTGCGCTGTTCCCACATCCCGGCAAGTATCTGCTGCTTGTAATACAAGTCCACGTGATACGCGCCCTTATGGAGATTCGCGCCACGACGGTCACGCACCACCTGAGTCACTTGCGGTTTATGATGCGCCGCCCCGTGCAACATGGCCGCAGACAATAGGCCGATGTAATATTCACCGCCGGCAAAGCGCATCCACTCATCAATGAACCATTCCACCGGAAGATACCCTCTCCCCTGGTGCTGAGGATCGATGATAATGTACAATCCCTTGGCTGGCGAAAAGATCCATCCTTGCCTGCGCAAGCGGAGCAGCGCCATGAGCGTCGCGTCACCGCCGCCGGTGGCACGATCAATCTCCTCGCGGGTAAAGGTATAGTACCCTCGTTGCAGCCGGTCCAGGATAAATTGCCGCGCTGTTTGCAATTCCATTTAGACAAACCCACGAAATTCGTTATTTAACAGACATGATTCTGCCATCATGCCCATCAGTTGTCAATAGCAGGACGTCCGTTCTCAGCAACTGGCGGCTATACCAGTGCTGCCCTTTCTTGTAGATGGATCCCATCGCAACCTCCATCATCGAAAAGGCCAGTCTTCCCGCGAAGACTGGCCCCATCACATCCCAGCGTCGGTCCCTTTACGAGATCGCGCGGAGAAACTGTCGCCGAGTACGCTCCCGAGCAAACGCGCCTGTCACTTCGTCCAACACCCGTGCCGCCGCCTTCTCGGCGGCCTGGTCGGTGGGTTGCTGAATGATCGGCGCATACGCCTCGAAGTGTTCTGCCTGTTCCGACAATCGTCGGGCGCTGACCCACCATTCCTTCCCCAACTTCAACGCTGGTAAGATTCCCCGCTGACATAGCCCATACACCGTCATGACATGCAGGCGCAGCAGCACGGCCGTCTCGTCCGCCGTGAGCCAACGGCGCGGATCATCCATCGCCGTGTTGTCGGGGAGCCTGATTATGGGAAGTGCGTTCTTTGCATTATTAATCCTGGGTATGCACTTGACGGTACCAGACACTAGATGTAGTATCTTGGCGTATGGATTCCTTTCCGAAAAACCAGAAGGAATTTAATGCGCTGATTGCGTCGGAAGACGCCTGTCAGCGTTACTTGGTGTCGATTCGCTGGCCCGAGGGCTTTATGTGTCCTGATTGCGGCCATCCACTGGCCTGGACGTTGGCGACCGGCCAAAATAAATGTCGGCAGTGTCGCAAACGGATGTCGGTGACCGCTGGGACACTCTTTCAAGATACGCGTTTTCCGTTGCGCGTGTGGTTTCAGGCCATTTGGTACGTCATTAGCCAAAAATCCGGTGTCAGTGCCTTGGGAGTCCAACGGATTCTCGGTTTGGGCAGCTATCACACGGCGTGGGCATGGCTGCATCGCTTGCGACGCGCCATGGTCCGCCCAGGTCGTGAGCGTTTGTCCGGTACTCTTGAGGTAGACGAAACCTATTGGGGCGCTGCGCAAGCAGGGAAACGTGGTCGTGGTGCCTCGGGCAAAGTCATCATTCTGGTGGCTGTCGAACACGCGATGAACAAATTGGGACGGATCAGACTGCTACGGGTGCCCGATTTTCGGGGCGAAACGCTGGTCGATGCGGTCCAGACGCTGGTGGTGCCGGGCAGTATTATCGAAACGGATGGACTGCAGAGCTATAATGGCCTGTCCGCGAAGGGCTATGCCCATCGTGTGGTTCGGGAGGAGATGATTGATGATTTGTTGCCGCATGTCCATCTGGTCGTCTCGTTATTGAAACGTTGGTTGCTCGGGACGCATCAAGGAGGCGTTCAAGTGTCACACTTGGACTATTATCTTGATGAATTCACCTTCCGATTTAATCGTCGTACCTCGCATTCGCGCGGGATGTTGTTTCGGCGCGTCTTGGAGAATGCGGTTGTGTTGCCACCGGTCCGCAATGCGGATTTACGGTCAAGCCATGGATGAACCCAGACACTACATCTAGTGTCTGGTACCGTCAAGTGCATACCCAGGTTATTAATTGGCATCTCACCTCCCGGAAACATTGATAGCCGATATAGTATACGCGCGTATGGGGACAAAATCCGTTCCGTTCTGCTCATATCCCCAGAGCGCCTTGCCCTGGGGATATCTTCTTCCCGCCGCCGGCCTTTTTCGCGCCTTTATCGCGCAGTCCCTGCTTCGTCTGGTGGAAGCTGCCATCGAGATCATCCCAGTTGTCGGCCACGGTGCCAGCATGCCGATGAGATACCGCACTGTTGCCGGTTTCTCGTTCCCCTGACGGCATATTTGATTATCAATGCAACTCCGCGATCCCCTTTTCCCACTCCGTGAGCATCAGATCGCCGATGGCGCGAAATTCCGGATGGTCTACCTGGTAGGCCGCGAGCAGTGGGCGCGTCTCGGCGACGGCATCTGCGGCGCGTTGGATGATGGCATGGACGGTGCCGATCGGCAACGCGAGGCGCGAGATGGCAAAGCGCACCAGCGTCTGACGCGGCCACCATTTCTTGGTGCCTTCAAGGGTCAGAGCTGGCACGTCGTTACGGAGATACGCGGTCGTCGTCACCAGATCGTAGGCGGGCGCGATTGTCACCGGCCCGGATGGATCGGGGTACAGCACGCCAAAGTTTTTTAAGTGCGCATCGCCGTTCCGCATCATCACTGACAACACCAGCAGGGTGAAGAACTGCGCACGCGCCGCCTGCAAATGCTCGGGGGAAATGAAGTCCTGCAGCGTCTTTGCCACACGCTCATAACTCCCCTGGTATTTCTGCGCGGAAGATCGTGCCTGCAGGCTGCAGAGGTCTTCAAAGCCCAACGGCGTCTCATCCTGGTCCATGTCGAAACGCCGCATGATGAACAGGCCGCCGTTCTCCGAAAGGAAAAAGTCCGGCACCGGCACCCCGGCCTTCTTCACCGCCGTCATGCAGAAGAACTCGTTGGCGGCTAACTGGGGGTATTCCGTCCCCCAGGACTTCACCAGATATTGCTTAGCCGCCAGCGTGCCCCGCTCATGGGCCGCCAGCAAGACCTTGGGTTGAATGCCGGAGACACCCGAACGCATGGCATAGCGGTCCACCAGTTCGTGGAATAACTCCCGCGTGTCGGGGAAGGTGATCAACTCCTCCAGTGCTTCTTCGGTGTCCGGCATGGCGGGCAAGTCGCTCCCCGGTGACGCAAAGCGGTTGCGGCCCACCTGGTTTCCTCCGGTCACGCGCAGCACGGTGAGATCATCGTCCCCGATGACTTTGGC
>DASXVL010000430.1:0-5336 GCA_036504255.1 Armatimonadota bacterium
AGTTGAAGCCCTAGCTGAGCCGTAGCGCGCCAACTCAGGAGTTGGCATACCTTTTGCCTATCTGTAAAAATGCGATTTTTGCCTGTATTTTTACAATATAGGGGTTTTTACGAAGGAATCGGGGACTGTCCTCGCAGACAACGCCCCGGTGGCGGAGCCAACGCCGAGCCCAGGGTCAGCCGCCCTGGAGTCATCCGCGCCCGGTGCTGGACTGTCCCCGTGAGAGAGGCGCTCCCATGGGGACAGTCCAGTACCGGGCGCCAGAGACCGCGTGGGCACTTGGCGTGCAATGGGCGCGTCCTCGCCTGACCGGCGCTAAGTGCGAGGACAGTCCCACTTTCCGCAAATCGGGTGATCTGGAGCCTCACCGCCGCTGCCAATAGCTTCCGCTTTTCTTCCAGCGCACTCACACCGCGAGCACGGACATCGGGATGATGGAGAGCATGCAGTCCTCTTTGCCCTGAGTATACGAGATATAGAGCTTGCCGTCGTGCTCTTCGACGCCGGGGTAGGACCATTCCGTGGGCATGCCGACCATACTGCCGCCGGGCACACTGTCGCCGCCCCAGCCGCCGAAGAGGCGACGCTTCGGATATTGCTGATGGCGGATCTTCCAGACTTTGGTAAACTGCGAGCCGCCGGGCGCGGTGACGGCGATGCTGAAGAGCGCACGCTCTTCCTGCAGGTTATCGGTGATGAGGTAGTGTTGCCCGGTGCTGAGCGTGCCGCAATACGGCTGGCTCTCCGCCAGCGGGAAATTGCTGTAGACGAGTGGGGTCCACGTGCGCCCGCCGTCGCGGCTCTCCGCCACCGGCGCGCTGTTGGCGCGCGAGGGGCGGCAGATCGCCACCATGCGGTCGTCCAGTTCGAGCAGCGTCGTTTCCGCAAAGTGCAGCTTGATCGCCTGCGGGTTGGGCAGGGTCACCACGTCCCAGTGGGAAAAATCGTCGCCATGGCTGATGGCCACCGCGCCGTCGAACCAGAACACTTCGCCGCTCATGATCCAGTTGCCATCGCGCAGTTTGACCGGCGGGCGGAAGGGAATGAAACCGGGAATGCGCGCGCCCGTCTCGTGCCACTGCCCGCTTGCCGCGTCGCGGGTGAAGATGGCCGTGTCCGGTCGCTTCGCTTCCCAGCGCGTAAAGAAGCCCCAGAGCTGGCCCAGCGCGGACGCGATGACCGGGTGATTGAACGACTCGCCACCGCCGAGCGGCGCTTCCGCCCAGGTCTCGGCGGGGCCCCAGGTGAAGCCGCCGTCATGGGAGCAGCGCCCGCGCACCAGCTCGTCCTTCACGTTGACCTCCAGCAGGCGGTGGTTCGCCCACCCGACGTAGAGCGCGCCGTCATGCCAGGCGAGGGTAGACTCGTGCAGGTAGTGGTAGCCCCCCGGCTGCGCTTTCTCCACGGAAATATGGGTGACGATATCCAGATCGGGCATCTCATCAGCTGGTGGAAAGGTTGATTGGGGGTCCCACAGTGGAAAGAGCGTGGGATCGGCAAGATCATTGGTGACGACAGCGGTCTCTATGGCGTGCTCCGTTCTCCTCGCCGGGCGAGGGTGCGTGACTACGCGCCCATTATCCGGCAACGCCCAGCTTCTGTCATTAGACGATCAACAAAATATCTTGTATAATCCGGCAAATGCCCTTACGCACACCGACGACCGATCTCCCGCATTTTCCACCGTGGCCCGAGCTGCTGGCCGGGTGTGCGCGCCTGGCGTCGACGATTCCGGAGATCGTGCTGCCGGACCACCGCTTGTGCGTACTGCAACTGCGTCCCTACCAAATGGCGCCGGGCTGGACGATTCGCGCCCACGAGCATTCCTACTACGAAGCCAACGTCATTCTTGCCGGGGCGGCGCACGCGGGCACGCAAACCCTCACCCCCGGGCACCTCTTCGTGCATGGCCCGCACGTCGCCCACCACTGGCGCGCCGAGGAACCCTGTCTGCGCCTCATCCTCGGGTTCACCGTCGAACCCCCGGTATCCATCCCAACGCCGGAACGCTGGCCGCACTGGCCGCACCTCTTGTACGATGTCGCACAATTATTGCACGAGGCGGTGGCGGGCGCGCCGGGGTGGCGCGACCAATCCGCCGCGCGCCTGGCCGCCATTCTCGCGCGCGTGCTCACCCTCGGTGTGCTGCCCGAGACACCGCTGAGCGGCGCGCTGCCCGGCGACACGCTCGTCGGCACGGTGGACGCGTTCCTCGCCGATAACGTGCGCCATCCCATCCAACTGGAGGACATTGCCAGCGTGCTCGGCATCAGCGTGAGCAGTCTGACGCACCGCTACCGGCAAGCCACCGCGCTGAGCGTCGGCCAGCGCCTGCTCGCGTTGCGCATGGAACGCGCCGCCCAGTTGCTCGCCGGCAGCGACCTGCCCCTGGAGGAGATCTGCGCCCAGGTCGGCATCACTGACGCGCCCTACCTCTGCCGCCTCTTTCAACGCTACTTCCGCACGACCCCCGGCCGCTATCGCGCACGGACGCAGGCGTGAGCAGTCCGCGATGGTGCAAGTGGAGCACATTGCTGGTACTTCCGTGCGTGATTGCCCTGCCGCGGATCGGGAATGTATCTTCGGAGACGCACTACGGCTGTTATCATGTCATAGGCATTTGTGTTGCGTGCGCCCCGCTGTGGCCCCTCGCCCAGGATTGGGAGAGGGGTTGGGGTGAGGGCCGTTCCGCGCACAACTGGTATCAGGGATGCTCGTCGTAAGAGGATCGGCCCATGGATGGCGAGGACCAGTTGCGCATAGCGCGGGAGACGATCGACGACTTCCAGGCGGCGGTCGAGGACATGCGCCGCGATCTGGCGGCGGCCGAGATTCCCGTCCCGCCGGCGGAGGCGCTGCCGACCCCCACCCTGCTGCGCCAACTGGACGAGGCGCTACTGCGGAAGCTCGGCGCGACGGCGCGCACGCTACACTTCTATACCGTACTCGTGAACAATGCGCCCTACCCCATGATGGTGCTCGATCGCCAATTCACCTTTATTATCGTGAACACGGCATACGCCAACTTGAGTGGCCTGACACCCGAAGCGATTGTGGGGCAACGGGCGGATGAGTTTCTGGGCCCCGACGCCTTCGAAACGATGATTCACCCCATGCTTATGCGCGCCTTTGACGGCGAGTATGTCAAATACGAGAAGTGGTTCGACTTCCCCGGCATCGGTCGGCGTTACCTGGATGTGCGCTACTATCCGCTCCGTATCGATGCCGAGCGCATCGACCACGTGGCGGTCGACTTGCGGGACATCACGGAACGCCAGCAGACCGAAGAGGCGCTGCGGGACAGTGAGGAGCGCTTCCGCGCCTTCTCGGAAGCCTCGACTGAAGGCATTGTGTTGCATGAAGGCGGCAAGATCCTGGAGGTGAACCAGTCGTTTGTCGAGCACCTCGGGTACACCCGGGAGGAAATACTGCGCATGGACGTGATGGAGATGGTGGCGCATCAATCGCGTGCGGAGATGCTCCGTCATATGCTGGCGGGGGATCCTGGACCCTACGAGGCCTGGTCACTGCACAAGGACGGCACCTCGACCATCGGGGAAATCCGCGCACGGAATATCATGTATAAAGGCCGTTCCGTCCGCGTCGTCGCCATGCGCGATACCACGGAGTTAAAACGCGCGCAAACACAACGCGAGGCGCTGCTGCAGAGCGCCGAGCAACGGGCGGCGGAAATGGACGCCACCATCTCCGCCATTGCCGACGGTATCGTGATTTACGGCCCGCACGCCGAGATCGTCCGCATGAATGCGACGGCGGAGCGCATGCTGTATGATGATCCCACCGGCCTGGCCGTGCGCAGCCTCACGGAACGCGAAGCGTATACACAGTTGGAGAGCGGCGCTAACGGCAAGGAGGACGAGACTCCAACCTGGCGCGCGTTGGGCGGGGAAACGGTGCGGGGTCTCGTGCTGGCGTTCCCACGGCCAGGAGGCGCCAATCTCTGGGTCTCCTTCAGCGCCGCGCCGATTCGCACGCCGGAAGGCCGCATTTTGGGCGCGGTCGCCACGCTGGCGGATATTACCGTCTTGCGAGAACTGCAAGGGCGGCAGCAGGATCTGCTCCATCTCGTCTCCCATGACCTGCGCGTGCCGCTCACCGTCATTCACGGCCATATGGAATTACTGGAAGACCTGCTCCGGGAACGCGGCATCAACGGGAATGTCATGGCGAGCGCCAGCGCCATCGACCGCGCCACACAACGCATGAACGGCATGATACAGGATCTGGTGGATATGGCTCGGCTGGAAGGGGAGCAAATGCGCCTCAACCTGCAGCCGGTCGCCATCCAACCCTTTGTAACCGATCTGCTCAAACGCCTGCAAGGTACCCTGGATACCGAACGCATCGTGTTCGACATCCCCGACGGGTTGCCGCCGGTATATGCAGATTACAACCGCCTGGAGCGTATCTTCATCAACCTGCTCACCAACGCGCTGAAGTACTCCGCATCCGGTACCCCCGTCAGCGTGCGGGCCGCGCCGCAGGCACACGAGTTGGTGCTCTCCGTCACCGATCAAGGGCGCGGCATCGCCCCCCAGGATGTGCCGCACCTCTTCGAACGCTTCTATCGCGCGAAGCGTGAGACACCGCAGCCGGCGGAAGGCATCGGCCTGGGCCTCTACATCGCGCGCATGCTGGTGGAAGCCCACGGTGGGCGCATCTGGGCCGAAAGCGAAATCGGCAGCGGTAGCACCTTCTCCTTCACCCTGCCGCTGGCGTAAGGGATGGGGGACTCTGGTCAAGATCAGCCATCCCTGCTCCGGGCCAGGGATGATCTCAAGGCTGACCTGGAGTCCTTAGCATCATCAAAATCACCCACGGTGTGGGACTGCAACACAAACAAAATAACAAAGCGCACACAGAGTACCTGAAGCAGGTGATCTTTACATATTGGCAGCATGGAAAGCGTATGATAAGATACTCTTGCCTTACAGCAAATATGCTGGTCTGGTAACGCTACACGCGCTGGTAATTGAGCGAAAAGATGAGTCTTCGCGGTCATCGGAACTACCCGGTACGGAGTATGTGCGTCTGTCTGTTGAAAGGATACGGCATGATCAGGGGATGGCTCGTATTTGTCAAGCAATTCTTGCGGGAACTGGCCATGACATGGCTTATTTTTGGCAAGAATTTTTTGTTGGCTCTCATGATTATCGTAGTAATATCGGTGCCATTAGGCCTCATCAATTGGGCGTGGCATCTCACAGCATTAGTAAATTTATGCGAAGGAATAGCTGGTGGCATTTTTGTTTATTTTATATTCATTAGTTCCTCCGTAACTCCTTCCAAATTGGCCATTCGCAATTTACAGCATT
>DASXVL010000431.1:0-4196 GCA_036504255.1 Armatimonadota bacterium
GTGGCGGTGCTGCTGCGTTTTGTGGAGATGGAGAAAACGGGCATTGTTGATGCTTCGCTGCCCGAGGTGGTACAACAGACGTTGTCCGCCATGTCGCAGCAGGAATTACTCGATCTCCTCATCGACCTGGCGAATGAACGAGATGAGTTCCGTCGCGCGCTGATGGCGCGCTTGACGATTGCCCCGCAGCTTATCGCGCAACAACCGCGCTCCTCCGCACAGGTGCAAGCGTTGAAAAAGCAAGTAGCCGCGTTCTTTGAAGAGATCGCACGGCGTGCGGAATACGGCGACTATGGCGATGAATACTATGATGACGAATACCATACGAATGACGAATACCCGGAACTCACTAACACCTTCGAGATCATCCAGACCATCCATCCGCTCGATCAAATGGAGGTGTACTGGTACATCATCACGTGTGCGAATGCGATGGAAGCGGACGTGCCCCTGGGCACATCCGAGGTCGCGGAAGCGTTGATCGCCTATGCGCACGCCGCGCGCACGGTCTCGTCTGGCTCGGAAGAGCGGCTGGCCACGCAGCAGATTTTGCTCGATGTCCTGGAAGGGAATATCGGCGATGACGATGATGTCGTGGATACTGTCCACCAGGCAATCGGCATCTTGTGTGAGACGCCGGACGACACTCGCCGGCTGGTGACGCTCTTGCAGGCGACGGATGAAGCGGGCTTTGCCGATTGGATCGCCGCCTATTACCAGCAGTTGGGTGATGATGCCGCCTACTTGGCCATCCGCCAGGCGCATCTGGTGACGGAAGCCCAGCACCTTGAACTCGCGGACTACTGGCTGCAGAGGGGGAAGCCTGATGCGGCGCGTGAGGTCATGGAGCAGTACGTCCTGCGGCTGATGGAACAGATGGATCAGCATGCGCAGTCGTACTATGGCGGAACGTATGCGCAGCCAGGTGGCGTGTTGGATCGGCTGGAAAGCACATACCGTGCAGCGGGCGACGAGGTGAATCTGTGCCGTATCTTGCTGGTGCAATCTCGCGCCCGAGGATTGACGGTGGAGCGGTATCAGCAACTCAAGACACTGGCGCAATCACTCGGCACCTGGTCAACCCTGCAGCCCGTGCTGCTGGACTATGCTCGTTCCAATCGCGAGACATTGGCCCGCATCTATCTGCTCGAGGAGGACTGGGATGCCGCGTTGCAACTGGCGCACGAGAAATCGCCCTATGCGTTCGGTTTTGCGGATGATGTGCAGTCGCTGGTGGCGCGAGGGGTGAAGGCGCATCGCCCCCAGGAAGCCCTGGCTATCCTGCGCCCGCTGGTGCAATCGGCGATCGATCAGCAACATCGCTCCGCCTATGCTACCGCCGCCGGCTATGCGGCGGATATCAAGGAGATATATCTCCACGTGTTGCATGATGATGCCACCTGGCAGGCCTATATCACCGGCATCCGGCAACGCTATCCACGCCACCGGGCGTTGCAGGAGGAGTTTCGTACGCTATAATACGTAGAGAACGTTTATGCATATCGAGGTGGACACCATGGCCATGCGACCACTCCCGGAAGCGGATTGGAAATACATGCGGCGGCTGCAGCCGGTATTGTTGAACCGGCTGTGCGAACAGATCAACACCGAAATGGTGCGCATCTTGCAGGAAGATGCTGGCACGCCCCATGAACGCTATCTCAACGCGTTCAAACACCTGCAGGATGCCGACGACATCATGGCCGATTGCTTCAATGATTGGCGCCGCTCCACCCTGCTGCAAAAGCTGGGCGCTCTTCTTCACCATGACGTGCTGACCCCGGAAGAAGCTGCCGGGCTGTCTGCGGAGATGCGGGCGATTGTGACGCTCTTCTACGAGCGTTGATTGTCATCCGGAAATCGCAAACCACAGCGTACCGCTACCGCCCGCAACACTGTTTGTATTTCTTGCCACTCCCGCAAGGGCAGGGGGCGTTGCGGGGAAGCTTGGGGCCGGGCGTGGGGGCAAGTTGGTGTGCTTCCGGTTCACCGTACGCGATCTGTTCTCCAGCGCCCGCGGCCAGCAGGGAGCGCAGGATGCGGGTCGTCAGCTTCCCGTCGCGGTTTTGTGCGTCGAAGGTCTGGCCTTCCGGGAGCGCTTTGAGCACCTCGATCAGACATTGACCGGTCGTGCGGTCGGCAATGGGCAGCGGGGCGCCTGTCGTCATGTGAATCCCCTCCGGCGCCACGACGTGGGCCGCGAGGATTATATCCGGCGTCGCGTAGCGAGAAAGCGATTGGTCGAGTAAGAGGTAGGTGATGTTGTGCAAGAGGTCATAGACTTGCACGCCCAGCTTCGCGATGCGTTCTTCGACGCGCAGCACGCTGAACACCGCGTCGCGCATGGCGTCGAGCACCAGTGCGGTGTCGTCATCCAACGATTTGTGTGCAGCCACGTAGGTATTCAGGTAGCGTTCGCGCTGTCGGGGATCGGCGTAGAGCGCATGGTCCAGCACGACCGACATTTCACTCTCTTCCCCGAAGACCATAACCTTCCCTTGCATTAGCCCCAGTTGTTCGGCACTGGCCGCGATGTTGTCTTTCACCACGTCCGCAAGAATCTCATTGGACATCCGGGTCAAGACGGCGCGCAACTGTTGATAGCGGTCACGTGTTTCATCGGTCGTCATCAGGTTGAGGTGTGTGTTGTCCAATATCTCCGTGGTGACTGCCTCCTCGGTAATTTCTGGCTCGCGCGGATCATCCCAGGGCATGTCCGGTAATTGTTGCAACATACGGTCATAGCGTTTGCGGTCGGCGGGGTGCCCCAGGCAGAGATTATGAAAATATTCCGTCGCCAGTGCGGCAACGATCATTCGCTTGGCATCCTCTTCCGCATATCCAGACCGGCATAACCGCTGAAAGGTGTGCCAGGCTTCGGGCGGTTGCCGTTTGGCGAGCTGAGCCTCGATCAGACGATGGATGGTCACACGGGTGGGGAGCGAGTGCGTGGACATGAATCATTCTCCTGTTATCCGGCTTTGCGCCGGGACTGTGGTGTCTTGGCCTGTCTCGCGGTGAACTCCTCCAGCGCACGGGTGAATTCTTCCGCAAGCCATTCCAACGCGCCGGGGGTCTCGATCCAGGCGGTCGCCGTGGTATAGACGACGGAGATGCCCTCGTTTTCATCCCCGAACCCATGATACGGCGGTGGGGTCTGCGGTAGCGATTTCACCCCGGTCAAATACAGCACCGCAAAATGGTTAACCTCAAATGCCTTTTGTAACGCTTTGCGCGCTCTCGCCGAGGGACCGGTTTCGCGAAAGACTAACAGTGCGTGCAAATAGGCCCAGGTGCCGGAGACCTCATCTTTATATTGTAGATACAGCGTTCGTGCCGCGTCCAGTCTCCCCACCGCGAGCAAGCAGGTGAGCAACGTGTAGCGCAATCCTTGATTGTCATTGGGATTCAGCCGCAGTAAGGCCTGGTCATGAGCAATGGCGGCATCGCGTTCCCCCAGTTGCCAGAGGATGGTGGCCAGGGCGGCGCGCGCCCGCATGTAGGGGCGGGTTTCGATCAAGCCCCAGAAATGGCCAGCGTATTCCGGATCGGTGAAGTATTGATCCCCCAGCGTACGTTCCGCCGCTTCCATCGCTTTGGTGAACAGGTCACGCGCCTCCGGAAGGCTGTGGGCCGTTTCTTCCGCCAGCAGGATATACGCCTCGGCGCAATTCGGATCGATCTCCAGGGCCTGCTGCGCCAACTGGACGCGCGGCGCACCATGGGTTTCCAAGGCTTGGTAGACGAGATCCTCCGCCTGCTGCTGCGGCGTGTCCGCGGGAAGCGTGGGCATCTTCCCGCCATGTTCCTGCAGGAGTTGGTGCAGAAACGCATCGGCCTCTTCCGCGGACGCGAATTGCTGTTCATTCAGCAACCGCTGGATGTCCCGCATCATCCGCTCCATCACCCGGCGATCCGGCACTGGCACATTCGCCGCCGCTTCCGGTGCCGCGCGCTGTTTCGGTACCCGCTTTCTCATACGCCACTCCTTCGCTCGCCATGGGGGACGGCTGACACAGCATGTACCACCATTCTATCTCCACTGTCGAGACAGTGAGCAGCGCAAGAATGGACAAAGTGCAAAGCGATGATGCGCCGGCAGGGTGATGAGCATGACGTTCCCTATTCGTATCCGCTTGCCTTCAAGCCCATCTCCAATCGGTGAGAGACACCCCGCGCGGACTCTTTCATCACCA
>DASXVL010000432.1:0-4201 GCA_036504255.1 Armatimonadota bacterium
CCTGTCGCAACGGGGAAAGGCCGGGATGGGGGCCTTTCCCCAGCAGAGCAGACCAAACACCGCCGGAAAACCTCACACAAAGTACATACACCCAACGCAGTCACAGAGAAGGAGTTAACGGTTTGTATGTTTAATGCTGTACTGCAATACTATCGTGACAGCAAGACGAAAACACCTCGTGTACAATGCTACAAAAGGGGTTATGCGCATGACACCTCGTGAACGTTTTATCGCTGCCTTGAACCGGCAGCCACTCACCGGACGCGTCCCGCACTTTGAACTGGTCTTTTTCTTGACTATGGAAGCCTTCGGTAAAGTGCATCCGTCCCAGCGCAACTACAGCCAGTGGGATCAGATGGAGGAAAAAGAGCGTCAACTGCACCGGCATGAGATCGCGGATCTCTATATTGCCACCGCCGAGCGTTTCGAGCACAGCGCCATTTTTATCCATCCCAATCCGGGCGCCGAAGAGGAAGTGTTTCGCCTCATCGACCTCATCCGTGAGAAGAGTGGCACGCAATACTTTCTCATGCTGCATGGCGACGCAACGCACAGCATCCCATCCGGCGGAGAGATGGAGGCATTCTCCTACCGTCTCATCGATGAACCGGAGAAAATTAAGGCAGAACAGGAGATGTGGGTTGCCGGAGCCTTGGCACGCGCCGAACGCTTGCGCGCACATGGCGGGCTGGACGGCTTCGCGCTCTGCTCCGACTATTGTCTGAATAGCGGGCCGTTTTTGAGTCCGGCGCAGTTCAGTGAGTTTACCACGCCCTACCTCGCCAAGCTTATTCAGGGCTATCGCGATCTGGGCTTCTACGCCATCAAGCATACCGACGGCAATATCATGCCGATCCTCGATCAACTGGTGCAGGCCAACCCGCACGCGTTGCACTCCATCGACCCACAGGCAGGCGTGGATATTGCCGAAGTGAAACGGCGGGTCGGCGACAAAGTCTGCCTGATCGGTAACGTGAACTGCGGATTGCTTGATACCGGGAGCGACGACGAGTGCGCCGAATCGGTGCGCTATGCCTTGCGGCATGGCATGTCCTCGCCCGGCTATATCTTCTCTACCAGCAACTGCGTGTATACCGGTATGCGCCTGGCGCGTTACGAGGCGATGCTGGATATCTGGCGTGCGGAAGGCAATTACCCCGCGTAACCGCAGCAGGTGTCGCCCCGTGTCGCATGGGACGCTGTCCCAACCCCATGAGTCATGTCACATGGTCTTGACGGAAGAATTGACCGGTGCGTAAGATGACGTTATCTCGGCCAACCGGGAAAGGGCATGATGCTCTATCCCGGTTTCCACGATTGTGCCCCCAAAGACTTATCCTTCGTTTTCCAATATTCGAACTAAAGCGAGGTATATCATGCGTAGTTTTAAACAAGTTAAACAGGCCGTCTGGTCTGCATTGTGCCTTGTCCTGCTCGCTTCCTGGATCAGCGCACAGCCGGTTGCCAACAAGCCATTTACGCTGACGCGCAGCGCCTGGCAGTGGGACCGTAGCGATATTGGCTGGCCGGATGGCAAAGTGCCGGACAAGAAAGCGGGCACTATTCATGCGGGCGGTTGGGCGGACTATGACTTTACCGTGCCCGCCACCGGTTGGTACGAGTTGTACTTGCATGGCGGCGTGTCCGGGTGGGACCGTGAGGTGTTTCTTGATGGCAAGCGGGTGTACTTCGGCGTCGCAGCGAAGGAGGACATTGTCGCGACCAATCCGGAGGAAGTCTATAAGCAAGGCAACTTGCCGCTGACCGCCGGCCAGCACACCCTACGCATTCGTCGTTTAGCCTTCCCCGGCGTACTGCCCGCTTCCTGGGAGTTGCGCGCCGCCGTCGAGGCCCGTGCCCGTATCACCGCCGAAGCCGAGAGCTTTACCATCCTGCGCACGGGTGAATCGCTGGTGCTGAAAGTGACCGGCGGCGCCGGGCCGGCTGCCGATTATGAGTTACTGGCGCGTAAAGAAGGTGGGCCGGATACCTATAAGCTGCTCACCCGTGTGGCCTTCCCGGAGAGTAAAGGATTCGTGACGAAGACCGTCCGCATTCCCTGTACGGAAGAAGGTGTCTTCGCGCTGCGCGGCCGCGTCGATGGCAAATTGCTCTATCCTGTCGATCTGCTGGCGAACAATTTTGCCGTCGTAGACACCAAGCATGCGCCGACCGCGCCCGCGAACGCCCGCCAGACGTTGCTCCACGATATCGATTGCGTGAAGCAGACGGATATGGGCAAGCCAATTGTCTTGAATACCGGATATTGGGAGGCGAGCGGCGCCACGCGCATCACGACATCAGTCGCCGGTAGCTACCGTGAGAGTGGCGATAACAATGACCCCGACCTGCCCTCCGCGCCGCCGCCACATCAGAGTTCAAAGAGTTTGGCCTCCTTCTCCTATTTGGCCGATGTCCCGCAATCCGGTGGGCCGTACCTACTGGAAGTGGACTACCCCGATGACGACCGGCGCACCGTGAACGTCATCGTGCTGGAAAAAGGTACCAGTCAGGCAGGTTTTGGCTATCCGGTTGCCCAGCTTGGCAGTGGCTATGAAAGCGGTGATTGGTATCCGTTGAGCCAGAAGATGCTCACGCACCGCGTCATCTTTTGGACAAAATATCCCCAGGTACGCATCGCGCTGGTGAGCATGAACCCGGCGATGCGCGCTGCCGCCGCACATATTCGTGTATCCCGCCTTGATGAGGGCCTCCCCGCCGGCCCGGCGAACCGTGTGGATGGGCGCTTGTTCGGCAGCTTTATGGAAGAGCCGGGACGCTGGGGCGCACACTTCCGCACCGTGACCGATAACCCGGTCACCATGCAGGCCGACTATGTTGGCATTGAGCGCTGGATTCAGCTCTGCCGCTACCTCGGCATCAACTATCTGCAGCCGACGGAAGCCGTGTATCAGTCTCCCACCTACGATTCACAGCAGTTGGAAGGATGGTTCAAGCGCGCGTATGACACGCCGCGCCTGGTGGCGCTTATGTGCGAGAAGTACGGGCTGAAGTACGTGCCGGAGTTGCACATCTCGGCGCAGGGGTGGTTCACCTCACGCGTCGCACGGAAACTCGTCGCCAATCCGGATGACCTCTATCTGCGCAACTGGCTCGGTAACAGTGCGGAAGGTGATGAGTGGAATTCGTATCATCCGTGCTGGAATGCCCTGCATCCGGCGATTCAGGCCAAATATATCGCCATCTTCGGCGAGTTGGTCGATAAGATCGGCCCGACCACGGCGCTGGGTGGTGTGTCGTCCCGCCTCATGTCCTGGGTGTGGCAGTCCTGGAATGCGCTGCCCAGCCTGAACTGGGGGTACGAGGACTGGACGATGAAGCAGTTTGCCAAAGAGACCGGCATCACCGTGCCCGGCAAGGATGGCGACCCTGAGCGCTTCCGCCAGCGCTTCACCTTCCTGACCGGCGCCAAGATGCGCGAAACCTGGATCGCCTGGCGCTGCCAAAAGATGCTGGATTACCACCGCCGCCTGCGTGATCGCATCCGGCAGAACAACCCGAACGCGGTACTCTACTTACCCTACTACGGGGGCATGGACATTTCGCTCGGTTCGTTGAGTAGTTCCCCGAAGGAACAGCTCCGTGAAATGGGCATCGACATCGATTTGCTGGCGAAAGAGCCGGGGATTGCCATCGTACCCAGCGCCGGGTTCGGGCGACGTGATTCGTCGCCGGAAACAGATCAGACAGTGATCGATGGCATCCTCGACCCCGAGCATAAAGCGTTGGGCTTTGGCTTTGAACGTGCGTTCAATTATGGCAACGCGTATTTTGAAGTACATGAGCGCATTCCGGTGGACAAGCTGGGCTTCCCGGACATCAAACCCGGCGGCTACTGCGGCGCGGCTGATGGCGCGGGACGCAATATGCTCGAGCGCCTCTCCGTGGTGCTGGCCGATCAGGACTCCAGCACGATGTATCAGGGTGGCTTGGGCTATACCTACGGGCAACCGGAATTTATGCAGGAGTGGTTGGCGGAGTACAAGCAACTGCCGAAGTTGCCCTTTACCCCGCTGGCCGAAGGGCGTGATCCGGTGGCCGTTTGGTACCGGGATTGCCCGGATGGCTTCTACTGCTACACCGTCAACCGCGAGGCCTATCCGGTGACCGTCGTCCTGCAATTGGCCAAGGCCAACGCACTGACCGCACTGGGTACCGGCAAGTCGGTGACATTGAAGGA
>DASXVL010000433.1:0-11705 GCA_036504255.1 Armatimonadota bacterium
CCACGACCGGCGCGAGCACGCGGCAATTAGTGGACGACGCCAAGGCGCTCATGGAGGCCATGCTGGAGACCGGCCTCAATGTCGCGGGCTTGTCCGCACACCTGGGCGTCAGTCGGAACCACCTGCTCGCCGCGTTTCAGCAGGAGGCCGGGGCCAGCCCCATCGCCTACCTGCGCGCCGCGCGCTTGCGGCGTGCGAAGGAGTTGCTCGCGGGTACCACGCACAGCCTGGCGGCAATTGCCGCCGCGTGCGGCTACGGCCATGTCAAATACTTCCTGCGCTGTTTTCGCGACGCCGAAGGGATCACCCCCGGGGCGTGGCGAAAACACAAAATTGGTCCATAGACGATGACGACGACGGATCGATGCCGCCTTGCGCCGATGCTCTTCCGGCGAAGTCACGACATTCCCCTTCAAGCAAAAGAGGCTGCTTGAAGGGTATCCGCGACAGTGGCGCAGATTCTTCAAACAGCCTCTAACATCGCGTGCGCGGTATCGCACTTACAGGTCATGCTCCCGCCGGGGCAGCGAGAGCATGGGCCTGCTTCCTATTCCAGCGCCAGTGCGCCGGTGTTGGCATTGTAGACCACGACCGCCTCGGTGCCCGCGACCCCGTCGATGACCTTGTAGCGCTTGACACTCGGCGCCGTTGCGGCGGTCGGGGTCGGGTCGGTTAGTTGCTCGATGCTGGAGATATGCACCGGCAGCGCATGCTGCTGCGCATACTGCCGAATGGCTTGCTCCCCGCTGTCCTGATTCTGGACGTTATTACTGCTACCACGATTATCGCCCTTGCGATCCGGCGAATCCTTATGGCCATCACCGTGATGATCATTGTTATAAACAGGGTGATCGCGATCACCGCGTTGATCGTGATCGCGCGGGATGTAGTAGCCCGGATGATCGGAGTCACCGCGCCAGACCGGGGTATAGCGATACACGGGGTGCTCCCTATCCCCATGATGACGGCGATCCCGGGAGATGTAGTAGCCTTGGTGATCGGGATCCACGCGCCAGTCGACAATAATATTCACGCGAGCGCTGTCTCGATTATGCTCCGGCACACACCCGCTAAACAAAGCCGTCGCGCATATCAGCACGCCGACACACAACCATATACGTTTCATAATCCGTTCCTCCTCTTCATCGTTCTGCCGCCTGTGCAATTCTCGGTACGCAGGCTTTGCTGGTCAGTATGCGATGACCCCATCCTGTCGGATGAAATCACTCGCCATCTTCGCACACGCAACCATGCTCGCCGGGATGTTCACTTTACCGTTTCCGAGAGCAACGCATGCCATACCTGGACTCTATCAGAGTGCCGTACTTCTCCACATCACCCATTCGATACACATTTCTTTCTACTTAGCGTGTGCTTGAGCGAGGCACCCTCAAAAGGATGAAGTTACGTCCCTGGCAAATACTTCCAGCACTGTTTTCACGGCGTCGAAGGGATCACCCCTGGGCCGTGGCGAAAACACAAATGGGTCCATACAGCTCGCGGATAAAGTCGGTTGTATAGAGCATAACGGGAAAGGATCGATGCAAGCAATGACACAGACCTTTGCGGAAACGCGTTACGATTCCATGAGTTATCGCCGCTGCGGGCGCAGCGGATTGTTGTTGCCGGCGATTTCGCTGGGCGCGTGGGAGACGTTTGGCGGGTACCGGGGCGAGGACGTGGCGCGCGCCTGCCTCTTTCGCGCCTTCGATCTGGGCATTACCCACTTCGATTTTGCCAATAACTACGGCACGCCGCCGGGGAACGCGGAGATCGTCTGCGGGAAGGTCATCAAGGAGATGCCGCGCGACGAGCTGATTCTTTCCAGCAAGGCGGGCTACCGCATGTGGCCTGGTCCCTATGGCGATTGGGGTTCAAAAAAATACCTCATCGCCAGTTGCGACCAGTCGCTGCGGCGCATGGGGGTGGACTATTTCGACATCTTCTACTCGCACCGCCCCGACCCGGAGACGCCGCTGGAAGAGACGCTGGGCGCGCTCGATCAGCTGGTACGGCAGGGCAAGGCGCTCTACGCCGGTGTGAGCAACTACAACGGCGCGCAGTTCGCCGACGCGGTGCGCGTCTGCGAGCGTGAAGGCTACACGCGCATCGTCATCCATCAGCCACGCTACAACATGCTCGGGCGCACGCCGGAAACGGACTTGCTGCCGCATACCGAGCGCGCGGGCGTCGGCGTCATCCCCTTCTGCCCGCTCGCCTCCGGCCTGTTGACCGACAAATACCTGGGCGACAATATCCCGGCGGAGAGCCGCGCCGCGCAAAAATGGGGCCTGGAGTGGGTGGCGAAAAACCTGAGCCCGGACCGCCGTACCACGCTGCTCGCGCTGGATAACATCGCGAAGCAACGTGGCCAAACGCTGGCACAGATGGCGCTGGCCTGGATACTCCGCCTGCCCACCATCACCAGCGCCCTCATCGGCGCCTCCAGCGTGCAGCAAATCGAAGAAAACGTCACCGCACTACAAAATCCGCACTTCAGCGCGGACGAATTGCAGCGCATTGACGAGTTGACCGGGGGGAGAGGGTAGTTCACCACAGATGTCCGGAGAAAAGCCTTACTGTCACGGGTGAAACACCGCATCATTCACCCGTGACAGTAAGGTGAAATAGCCACGAAGTGGCCAGTGCCACTAGCCACGGGGGCCAGCCCGTGGGACAAGATTGCCATTGATTCCGAGCCCTGAAAGGGCGAAAGCAGAAGAGTAAATGCCATGGCCGGATCAATTGCCGCATTGTACTATCACATCGTCTTCAGTACGAAAGAACGCCTACCATTCCTCACCCCGCAAATCGCTCCACGCGTCCATGAATACCTCGGCGGGATCATTCGTTCCCAAGGTGGAATTTCTCTCGGCATTGGTGGTATGCCGGATCATGTCTACGTGTTGGCGTCACTGAATAAGAACGCTGCCGTCTCCGCGAGCATCGGCGACTTCAAGTGCAATGCAACAGGCTGGATACACGACACCTTCCCCGATCTGCAGCATTTCGCCTGGCAAGAGGGATATGGAGCCTTTTTCGTCAGTGTCTCTGGCCTGGAGCGTGTGAAGGCCTACATCGCACGACAAGAAATGCATCACCATACGGTCACCTTCCAAGATGAATTTGTGGAATTTTTGCGCCGGCATGGCATCGCATACGACGAACGCTATATTTGGAAATAGTCGCTGTCGCCCTTTCAGGGCTTGGGGTATTTTACGGCATTGATATTCCACGGGCTCGCGCCCGTGGCTAGTGGCACTAGCCCCTATCGGGGCACCTGGGGCCCGATAGGCTTCACCTGGCTCCCGTATTTCATCTGCAACCGCCCACCATCCCTCCAAAAACCACCATGCCCGGGAAGACCGTTCAGTGAGACTACTTATGCCGCCACATCGCAGTCTCCCCTGCGATTTCCAGGCGATTGAATGTCGCATGGAGTCCGTCTCTCCGTATCGTCAGCATATCAAAATCATCGCGAAATTCCGTGGTATACCCCCGTCGCTCATATAACGCCATGCTTTCGGGAAGGACATCCAATAGATTTTGTGTAAATCCATCCAGGTCATGATGTTCCCGAAGAAAGCGGCCGTTATAAATGTCTAGCGTGAATCCACCCCAAATATAGGTGGTCGTAGCACACGCCTGGGCGACATCGTAGATATCTCGCATGAACGTCAAATAACGCTGATTGTTCGCTGAAATGATCATGTTCTTCCCCAGGTGGTCGTCCAGACCACAAGCCCATACCTGGATGTCACTAACCCATTTAGCTCTTGACGGTGTGACGGCCCACCAGAAACAACGCTAACACGCTATCCCACCGCGTCGATATTTATAGGCAAGCCAGGCATACAGCGTGACCCATTTGCCGGGTCGTCCTACGCGTTCCTTCGGCAAATAGGATTTAGGCAACGTTCCTTCCAACGAAATCCTCCCCAGCGCGTCCAGTTTTGCCTCCAGCATATTCCAGGCCTCCTGCAACTCCGATGCCTGCCCCAGGCCTAACGCTGCCAGGGCTTCTAACAGCACCGGCAGGCTGACGCGCATCACTTCGATAGGAAAAAACGCATCGATGGTCCGTAAGCCGGGCCGAGCATGCAACGCCAATTGGGTCGGATTGTCCATACGGTAGCAAAGGCGGCGCTTGAGGAAATATTGGACGAGCGCATGACCGCCGCTGTTGGGCAGGCCGCGTTTCTGCCTTTCGCCAGCCAGCAATACGGCATGCATGGCGGCTTTCATACAGCTTTTCGGGGTGCGGGTCATCTTCTCGAGACGGTGAAGACACAGCCAGCCACCGTCCGGCAACTGTGTATCGGTCATTCGTATAAGCCGTTCTTCAACACGAGGATCGGTGCCGTACCCCAGCATGACCAATGCCCGCAAGAGCATATAATCGCCACAATTGGCGTCAAACGGTTGTGCCAGCAGACGATCCACCTCGGTATCTATTGGGACATCGTTACGTGTTAATCCCGACTCGGCCAGGGCCGTCAGGCCATAGATGGGGTGTAAAATCTTCTCGTTCATCCAGGAAAGGTCTTTTGCCGCTTCAAGCGTGCTGACCACCAATGCCCGCGTCGTCGTAACCCGTGCATCGGTATCTGGCAAGCCGCACAAATCAGTCAAGGTACGCAGTCGTACTCCCGGATGGTTTTCCTCCAACAACCAGTCGAGTGTCGAATCATTCATGCATGTGCTCCCAATCGTATCTCGTCGCCAACACCGAAAATCTCTTTCGATGAAGCTGTGAAGCGAATGACGCCTTCATAACCGGCTGCGAAGAGGTGGTCGCCGGCGATCTGCATTCCGCTGCGTTCAGTTAAGGCGATAACCGGGAAACCGCATGTTGCGATGTATGCCGCGATTCGCTGGTCGTCTTCCGCTCGGTAATGACACCAGATCGCATGATCCGCGACAAGATTCAAGCCGCGTGTTTCCCGCAAGCCGACTTCGTTCGCATCCATGTGTGCGCAAGTGTTGATATCACGCCCGAGGATGATAGCCCCGGCGCTTCCGCCTTCGACGATACCACCCTGGGCAACAAATCGCATTAATGCCTGGTCAAATTTAGCGTCACGTAGTAGCTTCAACAAGCGATAGGTATTGCCTCCGCCGATAAAGATGGCGGTAAATTCATTCAACCGCGCATGGTCTTCGGCAAAGATGTCCGTCCACATTTCAAAGCAATGAATGCCAAGCGGACGGAATACCGATGAGAACCATTCCCGGCAAGTGGCATACGGCACACGTACCCCATCCATCGCGATGGGAAGATACAGTACTCTGCTCGCAGTGCCGGTCCATTCGGCAAAAAGTCGATTCAACGGTAACTCATCCTCTGGCTCACCCCCACCAGCCAATATAATCTGCGGTTTCATGATGTCTGATTCCTCCTGTAAGAGAAGAGTTACCACCTCTTGCCTGATGCTGTCGGTATTATAGCGATGCGAATGCTTCTTGTGTTAATCGGGAAGTTGACTATGGGAAACCCCGCCCTCTCCGAGCAGGTTTCGAACAGAGACGCCCATGGGCCATGGTCGTTGAGTGTAAAGAGCGATTTTCCGGGTTGGTGCGGAGCGACAAGACCATGGGTCTGCCGATTTGAGTGTGCGTGACGGGTGGAATATTTGCTGTCATCCTCAGGGCTTTGGGTATTTCACGGCGATCCCGGATTTCATCTCCGACCGCCCACCATCCCATCCAAAATCCACCACCGCGTCAGCGTGACCGGCATGCCAAAATAGCCGCGCGTTGTGCCGGGGAGGGCGGTGTTGACGACGACGTGGCCGTCGTTGGGGTTGGCTTCAATCCAGCGGCGGTCGCCGAGGTAGATGAGGACGTGGACGCCCCCGGCGGCGATGGCGAGGTCGCCGACTTGCAGGGTGCTGGGGTCGGCGTGCGCCAGGTCGCGCGCCTGGCCGGTGACACGTGTGTAGCCGTACGTCCCTTCGCCCATCGCCTTCGCGCTCATGTCGTGCCACCAAAAACGCCACAGCGTGGGCCCGAGCAGGCGGGGGTTCGCCTCGCGCAGGCCCTCGCAAAACATCGATTCCCAGAGGGCGGTGCGCGCGAGGCCCGAGCAATCGATGCCCAGGTGTGTTTCGCCACCCCACATGTAGCGCGTGCCGGTGAGCGCGAGCAAGCGTGTCCGATATTGCGTGCGGAGATCATCCGTGTTAGGCGAACGACCAGCCAGTGATGCCCAGAGCACGAGCGCGATGGCGAGCAGCACAGTGAGCGTACGTGTCCAGGGGCGCGCCGCGAAGAGGCGGTGCAGGTAGAGCGCGCCGGTGAAGAGCCCCCAGGCAAGGGTGGCGAGGTAAAAGACGCGCAGCGGCATTATGACGTTGCCGATAAAGAAGGTGGCGACGGCGACAGCGAGCATCCATCCCCATAGGCGCAGGCACCACGCCGGAAAATCCGCCCGCATCTCCTCTATACACGATCTATGCTTCATCATCCTCTCCTCTTCGCGAGCGTTCTCTTAGAGGCTGTTTGACGATTCGCGGGGCGAGCATCGTCAAGCAGCCTCTTATACTATGCGGGCGCGCGATGACATCCCGGTGACGGAGGGGTTACAGCGGGATAAAAAGTTGTCGCCCTGCGGTTTCTTCCCGCCCGGTTACGGCAATGAGGGCTACGATAGCATGTTTCGCCATAGCACAATAGCGACCGAGCACAGGATGGGTTGTCATCCCTGCAAGCGACAATGTATGGAAACGACAACAGGCGCACTCCATACATCTCGCCGGACATGGGGAGACTGGGAGTAAGGAGGCCGCAGCAATGTTTCTCGGCAAAGGTCTTCGCATTGGACGAATCTTCGGCGTAACGATCAGTCTCGATTACAGCTGGTTTATCATTTTCGCGCTGTTCGTCTTCCTGCTCGGCAGCGCCTATTTACCGGTGGTTGTACCCAAATTGCCGGTGCTCTGGTATTGGGTGGTGGCGGTCTTTACCTCGCTGCTGTTCTTCGCCTCCGTGCTCATCCACGAGATGTCCCACTCGCTGGTGGCGCGTCGCCGGGGCATTCCGGTGAACAACATCACCTTGTTCATCTTCGGCGGCGTATCGCAAATGGAAGATGAACCGGGGACACCGGGCAGCGAATTCAGCATGGCCATTGCCGGACCGCTGGCGAGCATCGGCATCGCCATCGTGTTCTTCGGGCTGGCCGTGCTGACGGTGCTCTTCCGTTCGCCGTTGCTCTACGCCTCCTTCACCTACCTGTGGTTCATTAACCTCGTGCTGGCGGTATTTAACCTGATTCCCGCCTTCCCGCTGGATGGCGGCCGTGTCTTTCGCGCCGCGTTGTGGCACTGGATGGGCAGCTTACAGCGCGCCACGCGCATTGCGTCCGTCACCGGACAAACCTTCGGCTGGATTCTCATCGTGCTCGGCGTGAGCAGCATCTTCTATCCGCCGATCCGCGCCTATGCGAGTATCTGGCTGGCGCTCATCGGCTGGTTCGTGGTGACCGCGGCACGCAGCAGCTATCAGCAAGTGCTCATCAAAGAGACGCTCAGTCATGTGCCCATCGGTGACGTGATGAATAATCAGGTGGAGGCGGTGCCGGCGGATATCAATGTGGACCACCTGGTCACGGAATATTTCCTGCGCGAAAGCGCGTCGGCGCTGCCGGTGGAACGCAATGGGCAGTTGCTGGGCATGGTGAGCGTGGAGGACGTACGCAAACTACCGCGCGAGCTGTGGGCAACAACGCTGGTGTCGGAAATTACGCCGTCCATGGAGGAGGAGCAGATGGTCCATCCGGGCGACGATGCCTGGGATGCCGCCAACCGCATGTCGCAGACCAATCGGGACCGCGTGCTAGTGACGGAGCGCGGGCATGTGGAAGGCGTGGTGACGCGCGGCGCGATTATTCGCTGGTTACAGACCCACACCACCTGGGCGATGGGCCAAGCTTGAGTAGCTCTTGACGCCGTGCGTTCCGTCCCGCCGCGCATCCCGCTGACGCGCGGCGGGACGCGCGTTATTTGTTGACGGTGATGGCGGCCAGCGTATCGCCCGGACTGGGTAGGCGGTCGTCGTAGATGAGAATGCCGCAGGCGACGGGGCGCACCCAGGCTTTTGGGGGATAGTTCACCGTCTCGGGGCCGAGGGCCAGGCAACTACTGCCGCCGCCATCCAGATTCATGGCGTCGCACGCGCCGTGTGCTTTCAGTAAGCCGGCCAGTTCCGCCAACGTCGCACCCCCGCCAAAGGGACCGGGCGCTTCCACGACGACGAGCACGAGCCGACCGTCTGTTGTGGCGCCGATGCCGGTGCGCGCGGGCCGACCGTTGAGGATATCGGGCGGGATGCGTTCCGCCGGCGCGGTGATGGTCAATGCACCGTCCTGCAGTAAGCGCGGTCCCGCGCCTACCGCCTGCTCGTAGTCCTTCCACTCCGCCGGGGTGAGTACCGGCGTCACGGTCACCTTCGCGCCGACGGGCAATTGCGCATCCAGTGCCTTGGCCTCGTCGCCGGTGAGGTGCAGGGCAAAATCACCGGGTTGTAGCAGGGTGACAATGCTGGGGCGAGCAATGACGACGCTATCGCGAATGATCGCCGTGACGCCACGCGGATTCGCCGGGGCCTGCGTGAGGGTCGCGCCGGGAATGATGCGCGCGCTGGGTGGGGTGGGCAGGATGGAGGCATTCATCCAATCCGCGACCTCGCGCGTGGTCCCGTCAGGTAGGGTCACTTGCCAACAACCGCTAGGGTTACCGAAGGCCGGACCAGTAGGGGCGAAGGCGACGGCGGTGCGACCCCAGAGGGGCAGGCTGCGCACGATGCCCTCCGCTTTCAGCAGGCCGACCGGGCGCGTGCCCTGCAAAAAGTAACCACCGTTGACGCCACAGGCCGCGCCGGTACGCGTCACCATGGCGGCGACGGTCTCGCGGTCACGTTGCGCCGTGACCACCCGGCATTGGGTATGACGGTCACGCAGATTCACTTCGATGAAATGCGCCTGCATGTAGCGGTCGTCGGTCTGTTGCTCGAAGCGCGTATAGGTGATGGCGGGAGAGAGTTTGCGCGATTCCGTGGTCTGAAAACGCTTCAGAATGTCGATGACCACCCGAAACGGTTTATCCTTCTCGGCGGGCAGCGTGAAGATCTGGCACTTGCGCGCGGCGGCGAGCGTGACGGTGAGCACCGCCTGGCCGTCGGCATCCGGCGCGAGTATGATGCCGGTGGCGATGGGGTCGTTCAACGTGATGGGCGCGATGGGCTGCGCGAGCGGCGTGGCAATGGACACGATGGCAGCCTTCGGCGTCGAATGATCTGTGTAAGCCGTCTCCTGCGGGAGGTCGAGTACCACGCGGACTTTGTCGGGGGCGACCGAGTAGCGCACCGGCAGCGTGGGCGCATCCGGCGCGCCATCGGCGCAGGCCCAGGACGCGGCCAGCAGGAGACAAACGACGGTAGTGATCACGGCGGCAAAACGGGACATGATGCGAACAGCTCCTTCGTATCACGTCCATTATACCGATATTTTGTGCTTTGGTGGGAGGACGCGATCTGAACCGTGATTCGCATGATGGAAGGATTTAAGGATTATGTGGTAGCTGACCGCACGATAATTCGTACCATCATGAAATCCTTCAATCCCAAAAATCACGGTTCAGACATAAAAAACTCCGGCGTCGGAAAACCGACGCCGGAGTTTCACTTGGACCCGGGCCCATTAGGCAGGGCTAATGGCGCTGCTCGGGCAGACATCGGCGCAGGCGCCGCAATCGACACACGCGTTCGGGTCGATGACGTACTTGTCAGCGCCTTCGCTGATCGCGTCGTTCGGGCATTCGCTCACACAGGCGCCGCAACTGACGCAATCATCACTAATGACGTAAGCCATGAAAATTCCTCCTCTGTTTCCGCAACGGTGGCGCGCCGGACGGGCGCTTGCCGTTATTTGCTTCGGGGCATGCGACCTAATAGCATGGTCACAAGGGAATTATACCTGAGAATGCTTTTGTTGTCTTCCTCCGCGACAAAATTTCTCGCGGTGAATCCGCGACTACTTGCGGCCGCGCCTGAGATGCGCGATAATTAAGTAGTACATAATTGTACGGTTACGGAGTGCATCATGGCGGATCATCCTCTTCCTTTATCGGATCGAGCGTTGGAGCTCATCGCGCATCGCTTTAAGCTACTGTCGGAGCCCATGCGCTTGCGCTTGCTGCAGACGCTGATGCAAGGCGAAAGAAGTGTGAATGAACTGGTCAGCGCTACCAATACGACGCAAGCAAACGTCTCCAAACATCTCGGCATCCTCGCCGACGGGGGACTGGTCGCACGGCGTAAAGTGGGCGTGAGCACGATTTACCGCATTGCCGACCCGTCACTGTTCACGCTGTGCGATTTGGTATGCCGCAGTCTCCAGGAGCGTAATGCCGAGGAAATGCAGCAACTGAATCCGGAAGAATAACGCAAAGACCTCCGCTATTCCAGAAGGAGACCCCCCCCCATGTCCTGGAAAATCTTTTCGGCCGGGCAACTGCGCGAGATGGCGCCCGCCAATGCCGACGCCTCCGCCTTCCGCGCGCTCTCTGAGCGCTACTGGGTGAACCTGGTCCATAAAGACCATAACCCCAAGTTGACCGCCGAGATGCACGACACCGAAGCGGACATTTACCTGGTGGTCGAGGGCGAGGGTGACCTCTACCTGGGCGGCACGCTGCTCGACCCGACCACCCCGACGCCGGGGCAACATCGCGGCAGCGGTCTCGACGGAGCCACCCACCACGCGCTGCGCGCCGGCGACCTGATCATTATCCCCGAGGGCACGCCGCATATGGTCGATACGCGCAACAGCCGTCTCGTCTACGCGGTCATCAAGGAAAACGTCGCCGAGAAATAATACGGACCGTAACCACAGGATGCGAGGATGCTCATGCGAACACCAGTCACCATCGTGCTGCTGGCCATCAGTTTGTGCTGCGCCGGTGTATCACGCGCGGCGAGTCGGATCATCTTTGTCTCCGGTGGCCAACTCTACAGCATGCTCCCGGATGGCAGTTTGCTGACGAGTTTAACGACGGGCGGCGCGCGCAGCCCGATTGTTGACCGTGACCGGCAGACGGTCGCCTTTATTTCGCCAACCGGCATCGCCTGTTACGACGCGGCGAGCGCGACTATCCACACCATACCCATGCCACGCCCGCCCAGCGCTCTGCTGTGTTTCACCCCGGATGCCCAGCGGATCTATTTCACGCGGGACATCACGGTAAACAAATCGCCGACCGTTGCGGTTTTTAGCATTGCGATCGATGGCCGTGATGAACAAACTTGCCACGGCAAGCCGGGAGGCGAATCATGGGTGTCGCCATTTTCGCCGGATGGCCGATGGCTGGTGACAGCGGCGGACACCGGATTAGTTCGTGTTTCTCCTGATGGCAAGCTGCGGCGCGCTGTTCCGCTGGGGAAAAAACAGCAGGAATTCGAATCACTGCTCGACCCGACCGATAGTCCTGACGGCGCACACATCGCCTTTTGCTGGACCACTTCGGGTGATTATGTACACGGCGAACTGTACCTGGTGCGCCCAGATGGCAGTGCGCTGACGAACCTGGCCCCGCTGCGGGAGGAGAAACCGGCGCTGAGCAGCATCTTTTATCCCTGCTTCAGTCCGAATGGGAAACAGCTCGCGTTTATTGGGTGGGAAATGTGGGGTCCTGACCCGGAGACTGAGA
>DASXVL010000434.1:0-1925 GCA_036504255.1 Armatimonadota bacterium
GGTTGAAGAGCAGCAGCATCGAACGTACGGCGAGTGGTCGTCAATAGAAGTCCCCCAGGTAGAAAAAATTGGGGGTACCCATATCGTACCCAGAGTATGCCGCACACTGAACATCACCAATCACAATGTTTGCGTGCACCCCGAGGGTGAGGGCTCTGTTCAAGAAGGAGTGGGAATAAATAGGGACAGACGGTATTTAAATTATTTCGTAATTTAAATACCGTCTGTCCCTATTTATTCCCTATTTATTCCGCCCTACCCTTGCGGCTGCTCACCCTCGCCGTCCGGCGCATCGGCGAGGCGGGCGCGGATGATGGCTTGTTTGCCGAAGCGCGCGCGTACGGTGTCCATGATGCTATCCAGCTTGCGCTGTTTTTCCACCGGTTCGTCGAAGAGCGAGAATTGGCGGGCGCTTGCCGGTACGAGCGCGGCGGCGGTGATGCCGATGAGGCGCAACGGGCGCAGCGGGCCGAAGCTGCGCAGCAGCACGCAGGCCTGCTCGTAGATGGGGGCGGTGAGGTCGGTCGCTTGCGCCAGGGTGGCGGCGCGCGTCTTGGTGGTGAAATCGCCGTAGCGCACCTTCAGGGTCACGCCGCGCGTGAGAAATTCGTGACGGCGCAGGGTCTGCGCGACATCTTCCGCCAGCTCCAGCAGCGTGCGCTCCAGCGCCTCGCGCGCGACGACGTCCACCAGGAAGGTCGTTTCGCGGCCGATGGATTTCGCCTGCCGTTCCGGCACCACCGGGCTGTCATCCTGCCCGCACGCCAGTCGGTGCAACTCGCGGCCATGCACGCCAAAGCGCTGGGCAAAAAATTCCGCCGGCATGCGCGCCAGGTCGCCGATGGTGTGCACGCCCAGCGCGCGCAGTTTGCGCTCGGTCGCCTCCCCCACCCCGCGCAGCTTGTCGATGGATAGCGGCGCGAGGAAGGCCGCTTCCTCGCCCACCGGCACCACCACCAGCCCGTTCGGCTTGCGCAAGTCGGACGCCATCTTCGCCAGCGCTTTGCCGGTCGCCACCCCGAGCGAGCAGGTCAGCCCCACTTGCGCGAATACCTCGCGCTGAATCTCGCCCGCCAGCGCTTCCGCCGTTTCCCCGGCGCCAGCCAATCGGTGACATCAAGATAGGCCTCATCGACGGACACCTGCTCGCAGAGCGGCGTGCGGCAGGTGAGCAGCGCCATCACCTGCTGCGACACCGCGTGGTAGCGGCCCATGCGCCCGCGCAGCACCACCGCATGCGGGCACGCGCGCAGCGCCTGCGCCATGGGCATCGCCGAATGCACGCCAAATTTCCGCGCTTCATAGGAGCAAGCGGAGACCACCCCGCGCGTCACGCCCCCGCCCACAATGAGCGGCTGCCCGCGCAGCGCCGGGTTATCCAACACCTCCACGGAGGCATAAAACGCATCCATATCTATATGTATAATGCGGCGAGGGGGCATAGCTCTTGTAGTTCGACGCGTACCGGCGTTTGCCTTTCTGGTGATGATCGGGTGATAGCCGTGGAACAACAGGTCGCGAGGCTATCCCAAAGCGTATGGGACTGATTCCTTCGTAAAAACCCCCGAACCTCTGTTTGTTAATTATACTTTTTTCGTCTGCTTAGACAACGGCGGCATTTCTTAGTATACTAAGGCCATGTACCGTCCTTCTTCTGCACAGACCAGTTTGCTGGAACCGGCCTACAGCCTCTCCGCGCGCAAGCAGGCGCGCTTGGCCACGACTTGGGCGTGGCACTTTCGGGAGCACTGTCTGCCCTTGATCGATGAGCGCTTGTTTGCGAGCGGCTATTGCGCGGACAACGGGCGGCCGAATGCGTCGATTCGCGTCCTCGTCGGGGTGCTGGTCTTGCAAGCCGTCTTCAATCTGCCCGATGCCGACGCGCTGGACGCGGCGGAATATGATCTGCGCTGGCAGACGGCGCT
>DASXVL010000435.1:0-5721 GCA_036504255.1 Armatimonadota bacterium
GAAGTGACCATCGCCGACGTCGACTACGTCATCCTCGATGAGGATAGCATCCTGGCCGTCAAAGCCTAATAGCGTGTGTGCTTCCGGCGTTTGTCGGAATGTATGCGGATTCGCAAAGGAGATTAGAAACTATGCCGAAAATTCTAGCGTTTGATGAAGAAGCCCGCCGCTCGCTTGAGCGTGGCGTAAATATTGTGGCCAAAGCGGTGAAAGCCACGCTCGGCCCGCGCGGTCGCAACGTTGTCCTCGCCAAAAAATGGGGCAGCCCGACGATCACCAAAGACGGCGTCACCGTCGCCAAAGAGATCGAACTGGAAGATCCTTACGAGAACATGGGCGCCCAGTTGGTGAAGGAAGTCGCTTCCAAGACCAATGACGTGGCCGGCGACGGCACCACCACCGCCACCGTGCTCGCCCAGTCCATTCTGCACGAAGGCCTGCGCGCCATCGCCGCCGGCGCCAACCCGCTCGGCGTGAAGCGCGGTATCGACAAAGCTGTCGCCGCCACCGTCGCGCGCATCAAAGAACTGTCGCACCCCGTGTCCGGCCAGGAAGACGTCGAGAACGTCGCCTCCATCTCCGGTAACGATCCTGACCTCGGCCGCTACGTCGCCGAAGCGATGGACAAAGTGGGCAAAGACGGCGTCATCACCATCGAAGAGTCCAAAGGGACCGATACCGTGGTCAACGTGGTCGAAGGGATGCAGTTCGACAAGGGCTACATCAGCCCCTACTTCGTGACCGATCCCGAGCGCATGGAAGCCGTGTTGGAGAACCCCGTCATTCTTATCTTCGAAAAGAAGATCTCCAACGTACAGGACATGCTCCCCGTACTCGAGAAGGTCGCCGGGAGCCGCGCTCCGCTGGTGATCATCTCCGAGGATGTCGAGGGCGAAGCGCTGGCGACCCTGGTACTGAACAAGATTCGTGGCGTGCTGCAGGTAGCGGCCGTGAAGGCTCCGGGCTTCGGCGATCGCCGCAAGGCCATGCTCGAAGACATCGCCATCCTCACCGGTGGTACCTTCGTGACCGAAGACCTCGGCCTGAAGCTGGACAATGTGACCATTGAAATGCTCGGCCGCGCTCGCAAAATCACCATCACCAAAGACAATACCACGATTGTCGAAGGCGCCGGTGACGCTGCGCAGGTGAAGGGTCGCATCGACCAGATCCGCCGCGCCATCGAGAACACCGAGTCCTCTTACGACCGCGAAAAACTGCAAGAGCGCCTGGCCAAGTTGTCCGGCGGCGTAGCCGAAATCAAGGTCGGCGCTGCCACCGAGACCGAACTGAAAGAGAAGAAGCATCGCTTCGAAGACGCGCTGAGCGCTACCCGCGCAGCCGTTGAAGAAGGGATTGTACCGGGCGGCGGCGTCACGCTGGTCAACGCCATCCCCGCGCTCGAAGCCGTGTTGGCAGAGATCGCCAAGTTGCCGGGTGGCGAAGGCTCCGACGAGCGCATGGGCGTCCAGATCGTCAAGCGCGCCCTCGAAGAGCCACTCCGCCAGATCGCCGCGAATGCCGGCGTGGAAGGCAGCGTGGTTGTCGAGGCCGTGAAGCGGTCCGGGAAAACCGGTTGGGGCCTCAACGCCGCCACCGAGGAATATGGCGATATGATCGCCATGAAGATCGTGAACCCGGCGAAAGTGGAGCGCAGCGCGCTGCAGAACGCCGCGTCGATCGCTTCCATGGTGCTCACCACGGAAGTGTTGGTTGCCGACAAGCCGGAAGAGAAGACTGCCGCGCCGGCCATGCCTGATGGCGGTGGCTACGGCGGCATGGGCATGGGCATGTAACTGTCTTGCCCCCTGCCGAGTAACGGCTAAGCCTGTGGACGGCCCCGGATTTCCGGGGCCGTCCGGCTATTTTCGGCATCCCGTGAAAGTGATGTAATTGCTTGACCGTGATGCGCAAAAGATGATACCAATACAGTCTGGACATTCCACCCCCGCTAGCTAGCGTTCGCGAGTGTGATTTAATGACGAACAAACTGCCGATAGCCCATGATACCGCCTGTGGTCAGCTCACCTTGAGCGACTTGACCGTCGCGTTTTATCCACTGGCCGACGCCTATGCGAAGACCTGGGGCATCCATTGTGTGCTGGTGGATACCCACGGTCAAGTTGTCGCCGGACAGGTCGGCTGCGCGCAGCATTGTGCGAATTCCGTCGAATGTACGACAATCCGTCAACAAGCGGTCGATGAATCGGTGCGCTGGGGAGAGCCGTTCACCATCCTCTGTCCGCAAGGGAGCATGGTGTGGGCGGTGCCGGTGATGGAAAACGCCGTGTTGCTCGGCGGACTGGTGGCCGCACGCGAGGAAGCCGCTCATATCGAGGGCGAATCGTCGTCAATGTCCACGGCGGATATACACCGCGCCGCGCTGGACTTGTTGGCGCTGGCGGAAGAAGCGAATGTTACGAATTCCGCGCTGTTAGAATTACGCCGGCTGGCGGCGCATCGCGAGTCGGAACGCGCCGAGGCCATTCATGCCTTGAAAGGGCAAAACTACCAGTCCATTCGCGAATTATACCTGGTGGAGGAACCGGCGCTGATTGCCGCGATTAAGCGCGGTGACCGCCATACCGCGCGCGAAATTCTCAACCGCGTCCTCATCGGTATTTATTTCCTCGGTCGCGAACGCCCGCTGCTCTTGAAAAGTTTTATTCTCGAATTGATCGTCACCATGTCGCGCAGCGCCGTCGAGGCCGGCGGCGATCCGACTGAATTACTCGGTGCGAATTTCTCCTCCGTCGCTGATCTGGCGCGCATTGAATCGGAAGAAGAGCTGTGCGCGTGGCTGGTGTCTATGCTCGAACGCATGATGGATGCCATTAAGTCGAATCATCATTACCCCATCAGCGTGCTCCTCGGTTCCGCGCTCACCTACATGCAGGAGCATCTGCAGGACGATATTTCGCGTGACGACGTTGCCAAGGTTGCCTGCTTGTCCCCCACACATTTCAGCCGCGTCGCCAAGCAAACGTTCGGCCATTCTTTCACCGAGTTGCTCGCCCGCATGCGCGTCGATCGCGCCCGCGAGATGTTGGTGATTTCGGAGAAGAGCCTGATCCAGATCGGGTTGGAGTGCGGATTCAGCGACCAGAGCTATTTCACCAAAGTCTTCCAAAAGTATGTCGGACGTACTCCGGGTGAGTACCGACGCCTGCATCGTTCCACGACGTGAGTCATTTTTCAGACAAGCACGCGGACTCTTTGCGACCGACTTGCTTTGCATCACGGCGGTTTCGTGTATAATCAATCTTCGCGGTCTATCAAACGGCTTTTGGATCAACCGCTGCATCCTCGTGCCCCGAGACGATGAAATGCTCACTAGCTCTACAGTTTTGTCGTCCAGTTTTTGGTCCATGTCGTCTCTTTCGAGTGATCGCTATCTGTACTTGCGTGAGAGGAGTTCACGGTCTATGAGACCATGGCGGGAAGTACGGCGAGCGTGTTGCGCTGCCCATGCCGGTACACTGTGCGGGTGTGTGAAACGTACGCAACAGGTTTTCTGCGCGTGCGCAGTTCGAGCGCATTCTTTTTATCTCCAGGCATTATCGCCGCTTTTCCTCGGGATGTTGCTATTGGCCGCAGTGCTCGTTGGCGCGATGCCGGTAACGGCGCAGCCAGAACTGGCGCCGCCACCGCATGCCGCGCTCATCCTCTACGATAGCTGGCATGAGAAGACCGATGGCGCAAAAGCCGATGCGCTGCAACTCGAACAGGTGCTCGGCCATTTTCCCATTGGCGCCACATTACTCTCCCTGGATGCCTATCGCCCAGGGATGCTTGCGCAGTATCGCTACGGTTTTTTTATCGGGTTTCATAAGCAAGTGCTCGTGCCCAAGGCTGTTCTTACCGATATTCAACAGTTTTCCGGTACGTTTTGTTGGCTCAATCACGGCATTGCGCAACTAGGCGCCCCATTTCTCGCCCAGCGCGGTTTGAAGTTTGAACGGCTCGATCCTTTTGCGACTTTTACCCGCGTCCGCTACCATGATGCCACGGTGAAAAAAGGCGACGATGCCACGAATGTGGTCAGCATCACCAACACTGCGCGCTGCACGGTGTTCGCCACAACATCTTCCACCAAGGCGACCGTCCCCTATATTATGCGCTCCGGCGCGTTTTGGTATATCGCCGATTCGCCGTTTGCCTATTCCGACCAGGGCAGCTCCTATTATGTCTTCTGCGATGTCCTGCATGATATTGTCGGCATCGACCATGTGCATTCACGACGCGCCCTGGTACGCATTGAAGATGTCAGCCAGATAACCGACCAACGACAACTCCGCGATATTGCCGAGCGGATGCGCAAGGAAAATGTGCCATATCTTGTCGCGCTTATCCCCGAATACGTCGACCCGCACGCTAAGGTCGACATCCCGATGACGCGCAATAAGTCGTTCGTCGAGGCCATCCGCTACATGACCACCCATGGCGCGAGCCTGGTTATGCATGGCTCCACCCATCGCTACAAGGGTACGACGGCGGATGATTATGAGTTCTGGAATGCCGATGGCAGTAAGCCTATTGCCGAGGATTCCGAGGCCTACGTGCGCAAACACTTACAATCCGGGCTCGATATCTGTTTTGACTCCGGATTATACCCGTTGGCCTGGGAGACGCCGCACTATGCAGCATCACAACGGGACTACGCTGAGATCGCGCGCTACTTCTCCACCGCGGTGGAACAACGCATTCTGCTGGATAACGAGTATGACTTCGGCCAGTCGTTCCCATTCACCATTAAGCGCGATATTTTCGGACAACAGATTATTCCGGAGAACCTGGGCTACATTTCCATGGAAATGCATGCCGATCAAACTGAGGATATCGCCAGCGAGCAGAAGCAACTCGATGCCATTCTGCAGGAGGCGAGAGACGCGCGTGTACTACGCGATGTCAGCGTCGGCGCCTTCATCCACCCATTCATCTCTCGAACTCTGCTGACAAAATTGGTCGAGGGCTTGAAGGGATTGGGTTATACCTTCATCGATCTACGCAACGAGAATAATCGCGTGCAGATGGCCGATATGCTCATCGGGACCGGGAAAATGACGGGGAAAGTACACCTGCGCAACCAGTATTTGCGCGAGTTCTACCTGACCCCCAACGGAGACATCAAGCGCGAGCACGTGTCACAAGAGCGCATGACCGGTACGTTTTCCCGCGAAATCGATGTGCCTGCCGGCTGGATCTATATCTGCTACGGCGTACACCAACGCCCGCCCTCCTGGTGGGAACAGATGCGCAATGACCTGCTGCGTCCCACACCAAAGTCTGAACCGGCCCCCATGCCGGAACCGGCTGCCTCGGCCATACTCTGGGATGCACAGGCGAGCGGTCCACTGGCATGCGACCAAGCGGCCATGCTTCAAGCACTGACCGCGATGGGGGCGGCCCCCACCAAGCTGGCGTTAGAAAACTTTTCCAGCAGTGCGTTGACAGGGTATAACTTGTTAGCGATCCCACAGGCATCCGCACGAAAGCTCAACAATACAGAGATTAACGCGCTCGATTTTCTGGTGCGCGATGGCCTGAATGTCGTGTTGGACGGCTATTCCGCTTTTGCCGATCGTTTGAAAATCAACCATGGGTCCACCGCACAGGTGGTCAATGGCGTCCAGGATAGCTTGACCAGTTCATTCTTAGCCTGGCGCCAACCGGAGCTGGTGTCCTTGCCTGCGTTTGGCGAGAAAGTCCATCGACTCTTTT
>DASXVL010000436.1:0-8147 GCA_036504255.1 Armatimonadota bacterium
CAAGTCGAGAAACGACACCCCGTCGAGTGATAACCCCAAGCTTTCGGCATGTCGGCGAATCTCCTCCTCTCCCCGCAACAGGCTGATCAACAACACCGAGTCACCCTGTGTGACGCCTTCCTGGAGAAAATGCAGGCCGAGGGTGGTCTTGCCGGTACCGGTATCCCCGCGGACCAGATACGCCTGGCGAGACAGGAGTCCGCCTTCGAGGATCTCATCCAGTCCTGGCACGCCGGTCGAGAGACGGTGATTCCCATCGTTATGCATCAGCTTCCCATCCTATTCGTGTCCCATTCATACGCTCTGGTGAGATTATACCGGAACGCTGATGACGAATATGGTCAGGAAATCCGATAATCACGCGCACGTTAGCGCGTTAGCGCGTTAGCGCACCACCAATTGACAGCCAGATCTTTGCGTGCAATACTGTCTTTGCTGGGCAAAGCAAACCAAGTGGAGGCGCAGCGCATGGAACCTCGCATCAGCATCATCACCCTCGGTGTCCGGGATATGGAACGGGCGTACCGGTTTTACCACCTCGGGCTCGGCTTTCCGACCACCCGGAAACCTGATGAGGGCATCATCTTCTTCCAGACGAATGGCGTCTGTCTGGCGTTGTATCCGTTAGCGGCGTTGGCGGAAGATGTGGCCCCCGACTTCCCCACGGCGACGAGCCGCTTTCCCGGTATTACGCTGGCGCACAATACGCGCACGAAAGAGGAAGTGGATCAAGTATTGGCGCGCGCCCAACAGGCCGGCGGCATCATAGAAAAACCGGCGCAGCCGGCGTTTTGGGGTGGCTACAGCGGGTATTTTTCCGATCCGGATGGCTACTTGTGGGAAGTCGCCTGGTTCGACGAGTGGCAATTCCATGACGATGGAAGTCTGGTGATTAGCTAACATGGTGTTGGCATATTTCGTTGGACAAGCGGCGGCAGAGACTATATACTGTGTGCTAATTTAGTTAGTATCCGCTCTATCGATGAGGAGTCATCATGATGAAGTATCCTCTGCCTCGCTGCCGTCGTGTCGCCGCTTGTTTCCTCTTGCTCTTGTGCCTGTGCTGTGGGGCGGTGGCGGCTCCGACGCCGTGGGCGGCTTGGCGCGCGCAACTGCGCAACCCCGATGCCCGGCAGCGCGTGGCAGCCGTACAGGCTATTGCGGAATATGCGGGTGCGCAGGATTTTCCCCATGTGTTGCAGGCATTGAACAGCGCCCTGCATGATCGCGACGCGCGGGTGCGCCTGGCCGCCTTTACCGCCTTAAATGATCGGGGGGAATCCCCGGCGGCCAACCGCGATTTGCTGGCGTTGCTGCGCGACCCCGATGCGCAGGTACGGGCGGCAGTGGCGGCGGCGGGCTGGTGGGTGACCCCGCGTGAGACGGGGAACGCGGCGCTTCTTCGTTTACTGCAAGACCCGGCGCTGAGCGTCCGCGTCGCGGCGGTCGACGGGTTGATGCGACTACAGCATCATCCCAGTGTGATCGCCCCGCTGCTGCAACTGTTGCATTCCCCAACCCCGGCGTTGCGCGCCGCGGCGGCGCGCGCGCTGGGCGCGCTGGCGGATACCAGGACCAACGCGCGAAAAGCGGTGATAACCAGCCTGGCCGCACTGCTGAACGACCCCGATGCCGGCGTACGGCACGCCGCCGCCGCCTCGCTCTACGCCTTACACGACCCCCGCGCGACGCTGGAGCTGGTCTACGCCGCGTTGACGGATGCCGAGGCGCAGACGCGTCTCGCGGCCATTGCGGCGCTGGTGTCTTCCCATGACGTTTCCCTGCCCGTGGCCGACCGCCTGGCGTCGCTGCTGATGACCGAGCGCGACCCGTTGGTGCGCCGCGAGGTGGCGTTGCAACTCTATACGTGCGGTACGCGCTGCAGCAGCGAGAAGCTGCTCCCGGCGTTGCAGGATGCCGACCTGTCCGCGCGCATCTATGTCGTGCGCATGCTGGGCAACGCGCAGGAACTGCGCGCACTCGACCCGCTACTGGCGCAGGCGCATGCCGAGGACACGGAACTACGCGCGGCGGTGCTCGATGCGCTGGGCAACCTCGGCGATACCCGCGCCCTACCCAGCTTGCTCGCTGCGGCGGCGCACGACACCGTGCCCGACGTCCGCTGCACCGCCTTCCGTGCGCTGCATTTCTTCCGTGACCCGCGTATTGCCGAGGTCGCCGCCGCTTTCCTGCATGACAAGGACAAAACTATTCGCCTGCAAGCCGCGCTCACGCTGGCAGAAAACGGCATGGACAGCGGCTACCAGGCGCTGGCCCCGTACTTGCTTGATCGTGATGCGCGTTCCGATGTGTACTACTTCCTGGGGTCGGCAAATGACCCCCGCGCGCTGGCACTGCTGCTGACAGTGCAGCCGGTGCCCATGGAGGCGGCCGATGCGTTCTTTTCCGCACTGGGGCACTACCGTGACCCGCGCGTACCGCAACGCTTCCTCTCCGGGCTGCGTGATGCGCGCAGGGCGGTACGAAAATCCGCCCTCAGTAACCTGTTTATGGTGCGGAAAGAAGCCCTGCTGCCCACGTTACGCCTGCTCTGGACGGATGCGGTCCCGGAGATTCGCAGCCAAGCCCTCCAGATGTGTGCGTATTCCGACGGGCTCCTCAGTAGTACGGATGTCCCGGCGCTCACGCGTGCCTTGCACGATAGTCAGGCCGGCGTGCGCGTGTCGGCAGTCCGGGCGTTGGCTTCGCTGGAAAACGCCGCAGCCCGGCAGGTACTGGTGCAACGGCTGTCGCAGGAAGCGGACGCCGCCGTGCTCGAGGAGATCGCCCATGCCCTTTGGCGCGGACTGCACACCGCCGTGCCGTTAGGGCAGCAGGCGCACCCATTATTACGACATCGCAACAGTGAGGTGCGGGTGGCTGGCTTACGACTGCTGGAGTTTACTACGCTCGATACCGCTCTGCTGCCGGTGGTAGCCGGCATGCTCAGCGATACGGTAGTGAGCGTGCGTGAGGGGGCTGCCCGTCTGCTTAGCCGCTACAGTCATGCGCCGGATGCGACCATGGGCTTGCTACGGGCACTGCGCGACCCGCAGTCGGCCGTGCGCAATGCCGCCTGTCAATACATCCACAGCGGCTCCGCTCCGCTGTTGTTACTCAGCTTGCAGCAGATCGCCGAAGATCCGCAGGATACACGGCGTCCCGAGGCGATCAGCGCCCTCGGCCACGCCGGCGCGGCGTATACTCCCACCTTGCTGCAGATCGCCGCTGACGCGCAGGACCCGCTGCGTGTGGCAGCCATTCACGCGCTGGCGAAACCTGCCGACACGGCGGTTGTGGATGGCATATTACCGCTCTTGCCCACTGCGCCGCCGCCGGTGCGGCAGGAGATCCTGGCGATCCTCGCGACCAGTGACGATCCGCGCACGGTCGAGGTCTTCGTGCCGCTGCTGCAGGCCACGGATGCCGGGGAACGACTCCTCGCCACCCAGGCGCTGGCCAGCGCGACCGACCCGCGCGTGGCGCAGGCGCTGCTCGCGCAGTTCCCCGCGCAGTGCGGCGAGGCGGAGCTGCGCGCAATCGCCTATCACCCGGAAGACAACGGGGACCCGGAGCAGGCGACACCCTCCTTGCCCCTACGCACGGCCTTGACGCTGCAACGCATCGGCGACCCGGCCATCGCGGCGCTGGACCAGTTGCTCGCGGACACGCAACCGTCGCGACGCGCGGCGGCGGCCGCCTTGCTTTGCCTGCAACGCGACGGGCGTTCCGTCCCGCTGTTGGCGGCGGCGCTGCACGATACCGATGTCCAGGTGCGCCTCTTCGCTGCCCATGCGCTGTGCCTGCGTGGCGTGCTGGAGAGCCTGCCCGCGCTCACCGCCGCGGCGGGCGATGCTGATGCCCGCGTGCGCGCGGAAGTGGCGCTGGCGCTCGGCGCGTTGGAAGACCGGCGGGCGACCGCGACGTTGACGACGCTGCTGCGCGACACGGACGCGGACGTGCAACTCGCCGCTGCCCTGTCGTTACGGCGCTTGGCCGACCCCCAGGCCACCCCGGCGCTGCTGGCCGCCCTGGATGCCGCGCCGGATACCGGCGTGGGGACCGCCATCCTGTTTGCGCTGGGCGCGAGCGCCGACCCGCGCGCGGCGACGGCCGCCCTGGCGGCGCTCTCGCGCACCGACCCGCTGCTGCGCGGGAGCGCCATCTACACGCTCGGCAAACTGCACGCGTCACAGGCCGTCGCTCCCCTCTGCGCGCTGATCTCCCAGGGCGCGCTGAACCAGAACACGGATCAGGCGGTGCAGCAGTACAACCAGCGTCTGCAGCGTCTGGGCGCTCCGTCCATGAGCATGTTGGACGCCAGCCTCTCTATCATCGCCATCCAGGCGCTGGGGGAGATCGGAGACGCCGCCGCGCTGCCGACGCTGCAGGCGCTACTCACCACCGTCGAGCCGCAACAATTCGCCCTCGTATTAGCCGCTTACGCGCATTGCGGCGCGCCCGCGACAGCGGTGCAGCAACACCTTGCCGACGATACCTACCGTAGCAGTAACTACTCGTCAAGTACGACCGTCTTCTACGACCCTGCGCTCCACGCGGCGGTGTCCGAGGCGATGCTGAAGCGCCTGCGCAGTCGTGATGTCGAAGTACAGACGGCGACGCTGCAATTTTTCCTGGCTCGATTCCGCAATACCTTCGAGGACCCCGCCGCACCGCGCAGTTGGGTCGCGCAACTGGCCCCCCGGCTGATCGACGCCACGCTGCCGCTGCTGGCAGCGCAGGATGCGAAGGTACGCCAGTCGGCCGCCACATTGCTGGGGTACTTGCGCACGCCGCGCGCGACGCAGCCATTGCTGGCGCGGTTGGGCACGGCTGACAGCAACGAGGCGCTGACCATCGGCGCGGCCTTGGCGATGATCGCTGACCCGCACGCGATTGATCCCTTATTGCAGTTGCTGTCCCAGGGTAAACCTGTGCTCCGCGCGGGAGTCATCTATGCCTTGACGCCGTTGCACTCGCCACAGGTGGCGGATGCGCTCGCCCGCGTCCTGCAAAATCCGGATCAGCAACTGCGAATGCTGGCGGCCAGAGCGCTGGCCGTGCAACATGATACTCGTGCGGTCGCGCCATTGCTGGAACAGAGCGACGCACCGGAGGTGAGCCTCTATAATTTGCTACCACTCGTATCCATGGCGGATGCCCGCGTGGCGGAGGCCCTTTTGCGTCTATTAGCCGACCGGAAAAACCAACAATTTGGGTTTCTGCTCTGGATGTCGCCCGATGCGCGCGTGACGACCGCCTTGCTCGGGCATCTCCAGTCGCTGGACACCCTTGGCGCCTCCGCGCTGATGGGGATACCGGACCTGCTGCACATGGCGGACCAGCCTACCCCTGAAATACAGCTCTGCTTCGGGGAATTCGCTGATACGGCCCGCGCCAAGTTGCATGATCCACAGGTGCTTGCCGCACTGCTGACCATGCTGCGGCAATATCAGCGGTACATGCCCGACCGCGTGGCATTCGCGCGTAGCGAGCATGGCTACTACTCCCCCGCGCAGAGCGCCCTGTCGTTGCTGGGCACCTCCGGCGACACGACGGCGACACCGGCGCTCATCGACTGCCTGGAACGTGGCAATAGCGACTTCCGTCAGGCCGCCGCCGCCGCGCTGGGACAGTTGAAGGACCGGCGCGCCATCGCCCCGCTCATCCGTGCGCTGGGTGAATTCGGCGGCACGGCTCGCCCGACCGTCGCCACCGCCCTCGCTGCCCTTACCGGTCAATCCTTCGGTACCGATGCCGAGCAATGGCAGACCTGGTGGGAGGCACAGCCGGGGCGATAAGGACGGATAAGTCATGTACCTGCGAGCCGCTGCCACCTGCCCAGCCTGTTGTCCATCCCTCGGAAAGCGTTTGGGACTGATTCCTTCGTAAAAACCAGGGTGCACCTGTTTGCGAACAAAAGTTGAAGCCCTAGCTGAGCCGTAGAGCGACAACTCAGGAGTTGGCATACCTTTTGCCTATCTGTAAAAAGGCGATTTTTGCCCGTATTTTACAATGTAGGGGTTTTTACGAGGGAATCTGGGACTGTCCTCGCGCTCGGTGCCCGTCCGGCGAGAACGCGCCCGTTTCCCGCCGAGTGCCCACCCTGTCTGTAGTGCCCGGTGCTGGACTGTCCCCGGTGGAGCCGCCGCTCGCACGCAAACAGTCCCCGACCGGCCCTATCCTCGGTGTAGCGCGCCCGCTGTGGCGCGCCTGTTTCGCCTGCCAATCCGTGCGGCGAGAGCGACGAGGCGTTCCCAAGTTGGCACCCGGCTCCTGCTCCGCCGCACGGATACGGTCGCACCACAGGCGCGCCACAGCGGGCGCGCGCTACGGAAGGCCTACCAGAGGGGACAGTCCGGCACCGGGCGCGGATGCCCCCAGAGCGGCTGACCTTGCTCCCGGCGTCGCTTCCACCACCGGGGCGTGATACGCGAGGACAGTCCCAGATTCTCTCGTAAGAACCCCCTTTTTTGTCCTCGGGTGTGCGGCGTGCTTGTCAGGCGGCGATGGCGGCCGGTTGCGGTCGTATTTCCCAGGCGCGCGTGCACTGTGCGGGCCCGCGCGTCAGATGGCGGATGCGGAGGCCTGTCCTGGCGCTGCGGCGGCCCGGCAGCCCGTTGGCGGCCGCCGCGCGGGCGGTGTGGGTGGCTTGGCGTTGCCAATGCTGCAGCGCGCGTTTCACATTGCAGGCGAGCCCGGCGAGGAATACCGCCACCCGCACGCGCGTCCAGCCGCGCACGCGCAGGCGGCCCAGCCCGTGCGCGCGTTTACATTCACTATTGGTGGCTTCGATGCCCGAACGCCAGCGATAGCGGTCTTTGAAGGCCGGCTGCGTCTCCAGCCAGCGCCGTAGCGTGTTCACCGCATCGCGCTCCAGCACGCGCCAGCGCCGGCTGCCGTCGGCGTACACGCGCGCGGGACAGCACGCCGCCTGCGGGCAGCCAGCACAGGCCGCGGCGGTGAACCGGACCTCATACCAGAGATGGTCACGCTGTTGGCGCGTCACGGTCGAGTCGGCCAGCATGCCGAGACTACAGGCTGAGGGCGGCGCGCCGGGCAGACAGGCGACGCGGAGGGTGGGAGTCGCCGACGGCGTCGGGGCGCCCCCGGTCACCGGCGCGACCAGGGTGGTGCCGCGTGTTTGGCAGGCGAGCAGGGCCTCGGTGGAGCCAAAGGCGCTATCCGCGGCGAGTTCCTGGGGGTGTAGCCCCCGCGCCGTGAGGGCGTCCATGGTGGGCAGGGTTTGCAACTGGTCAGCGGCGCAGGCGGTGGTGAGGACGATATGTGTGAGCAATTCCGGGGTGTCACCGTTGCCCATCGTCTCGCAGAGCGTCACCGTGTAGCCGGTGCCCTTATGGCCGTAGGTGGCGTCCGGGTCATGCGGCGTTTGCAAGCCGCCCGCCGCCACCTCGCCTTTGTCACGCAGGCGCACCGGCACCGCCGGTTCCGCCACGTCGGCATCCTCGGCCTGCGGGGTGGCCGGCGCGTCCAACACCAGGCAGTGCTCCCGCAGCAGGCGTTCCACCAGTCCGTACGCCTCCTGCACCGGCGCGGGCAGCGCCACCCCGCGCAGGGCGTCGACCAGCCGCCAAGCATCGCGTGCGCACACCGCCAAGCGGCGACGGCCCTCCGTGGCGCGGGCGGCGTCATAGGACGCATCGCTGCCGTCTGCCCGGACATAGCGGCGTTGCACGGCCTCCGGGAGGCGCGCCAGCGTCGCCGGGGCGTACCGGGCGAGCCGGTGGAGCAGCAACCGGTGCGTCTCACAAAACCGGCTCAAGCGCGAGAGCAGCGCGATGTTGGAGCAAATCTGCGTGGAATCGAGCCGTTGCCGCTCGTGCTGGACGCCCAGGTGGACGAGCAGCCGGTCGGTTAGCGTGGTGAACAGCTGCTCCACGCGATCCGGCGACGCGGGGTCGTCCGGCTGTACCCGTTGCGCCAACAGCCCGCGAAAATTATGCAGCGTTTTCTGACAGGGCACGGGGTCGTCCACGCCCAGCCCCAGCGCCGTCTGCCAGCGCAGATCATATTCCGCCGCGTCCAGCGCGTCGGCATCGGGCAGATTGAAGACGGCTTGCAAGACCAGCACCCCGACGAGGACGCGAATCGACGCATTCGGCCGCCCGTTGTCCGCGCAATAGCCG
>DASXVL010000437.1:0-15720 GCA_036504255.1 Armatimonadota bacterium
TAAGTTGGGCAGCATCCTGCATGAGGTGGTCGGGCATCATTTCTCGGAATTTGTCCCGCCCCACCTCGTCGAGTCGCGCAAGGCACGCCTGCGCGACGTGGTCCTTACCGGACAATCGGTCCGCTTTGTGGATGAGGGCAACGGCATCATCTACGATCATCATTTCTACCCCATCTTTGAAGGCGATCAGGTCAGGCGCGTCGCCGCAGTCAGCCAGGACATCACCGAGCGGAAACGGGCGGAGGCCGCAGCGGAGGCGCAGTTGCGCGCGAGCGAGGAGCAGTTCCGCGCCGCGTTCGAATCAGCGGCCATCGGCATCGAACAACTGGATCTGGAAGGGCACTTCCTGCTGGGCAACGCCAAGCTGGCGGAAATCCTGGGCATGACCCTCGAAGAAATCCATAAATTGACCTTCGCGCATATCACCCATCCGGATGATTTACTGCGGGAAGAGCCGTTGCTGGAGCAGTTGCTGGCGGGGAAACGCCCGTCCTATACCATCGAAAAGCGCTTTCTGCATAAAGACGGCTATCCGGTATGGGTACGCGTCACGTCGTCGTTGACGCAAGGGAATCCGCAACGCTTTCTCATCTTAATTATCGAGGATATCACCGCGCGTAAGCAGGTCGAAGAGGCGCTGCGGCAAACCGCCACGGAATTGGCCCGCTCCAACAAGGAGTTAGGCCTATTCGCCTCGGTGGCCTCCCACGACCTGCAAGAACCGTTGCGCGCGGTGTCAGGCTACGTCACGCTGCTTGAAGAACGCCTGCAGAGCCAACTGGACGCCAAGGCGCAACAGTATATCGCCGGCGCCATCGAGGGGGCCGGGCGCATGCAGCGGCTCATCACCGACCTACTGGCGTTATCGCGCGTGGGCACCCAGGGCAAGGCCTTCATGCCGGTCGATTTCAATTCCGTGCTCAATCAGGCGTTGCAATGTGTCAGCACCAGTATTCAGGAGACCGAGGCAGAAATCAGCAACGACCCCTTACCTACGCTCGACGCGGACGCCGAGCAGATGGTCCAGCTCTTCCAGAATCTGATCGGCAACGCCATCAAGTTCTGCGGCACGCACCCGCCAATAATTCACATCGGGGTCGAGCGCCGAGGTGACTACTGGCACTTTTCCGTGCACGACAACGGCATCGGCATCGAAGCGCAATACTATGATCGAGTCTTCCTGATATTTCAACGCCTGCATACGCGGACGCAATATCCCGGCACCGGTATTGGCCTGGCGATCTGTCAGAAGATCATCGAGCGGCACGGGGGCACGATCTGGGTCGAGTCGCAACCAGGAAACGGCTCTACCTTTTTCTTTACCATCCCAAGCAAAGGAAGATACACGACATGATGAATCTCAACATGGCCCGTCCCATTGAAATCTTATTGGTGGAAGACAGCCCCAGCGATACCGAATTGACGGTAGCGGCGCTGGCGGACGGCAAAGTCTGCAATCACCTGAGTATTGTCGAGGACGGCGTGCTGGCGTTGGAATTTCTCCGCCGCGAGGGCGCATATGCCGACGCGCCGCGTCCTGATTTGATCTTGTTGGACTTAAACCTGCCGCGCAAAGATGGGCGTGAGGTGTTGGCGGAAATCAAAACGGACCCAGACTTACAAACGATTCCTGTCGTGGTGTTGACCACTTCCGAGGCTGAACCGGATGTGTTGCGCGCGTATGCGCTCCACGCCAATTGCTACATCACGAAACCGGTAGATTTCCGACAATTTTTATCGGTGGTGAAAGCCATCGAGAATTTCTGGTTCTCGGTCGTCAAGCTGCCGTCACAAGTATGAATGACTCCGCAAGATCTTGCTAGCTCTACAATGAGGTACAGCGCAGATGGAAATAGCAACAGCCATGGTACGCATCCTGCTGGTGGAAGACAATCCGGCCGACGCCGACTTGCTGCAGGAAACGCTGCATCGCGTCGAGACGGGGCGGTATCACTTCACCTGGATGGAATGTCTGCAAGACGCCGAGGCGTGCCTTCTTGGGCAGGAGTCCTTTGATGTGCTGCTGTTGGACCTGTCCTTGCCCGACAGTAGTGGGTCAGAGACCTTCCAACGGGCGCGCAGCATGGCGCCCCTCCTCCCCATCGTGCTGCTGACCGGCGACGGCAATGAACAGATCGGCCTGGAGGCCGTCCGCTTCGGCATCCAGGATTACCTGGTCAAGGGGCATGCGGATGGTCATCAGGTGGCCCGCGCGATCCGCTATGCCATCCAACGCAAACAGATGGAAGACACGCTGAAGGAACTGCACGCCGAGTTGGAAATTCGGGTGTGTGAGCGCACCGCGGAGCTGGCACAGGCCAACGAGGCGCTCCAACGGGAGATGGGCGAGCGTATTCGCGCCGAAGCACAGCAGCTCACGGCCGTCATGGAAGAACGCACGCGCATCGCGCGCGAAATCCATGACACGATTGCGCAGGGCCTGACCGGCATTGTCATCCAATTGGAAACGGCGGACTATTGCCTGGATCACGATCTGGCGGCCGCGCGCATGCGGATACAGAAGGCGCGCGACCTGGCGCGGGACAGCCTGACCGAGGCGCGTCATTCCGTATGGGCGTTACGCCCGCATGTGCTGGAGGAAGGCGATCTGATGACCGCCATCGTCACACTCATCGCGCGACTGCCCCATGAGGCATCGGTCACCATCGACTTTACCCACCAGGGGATACCCTATCCGCTGCCGACCGAGATGGCGCACGAATTGCTGCGCCTGTGCCAGGAAGGGGTGACTAATGCCCTGAAGCACGCGCAGGCACGGCACATCCATATCACGCTCGGTTACACGGCGCGTCAGGTCGCCTTATGTGTCGCCGATGACGGGCAGGGCTTTGAGCCGGCCTCTCCTCCCTCACGTGCGGGCTTCGGCCTGCGCATTATGGAGGAACGCGTTGCTCGCCTGGGCGGGCAACTCACCCTGACCAGTCGCCCGGGGCAGGGCACCCGCATGGAAGTGCAGACCCCATGGCATCCTGAAACGCAAGGAGACATCCCCCATGATGGCACCCATTAGCATTCTCATCGCCGATGATCATCCGATTGTGCGCGAAGGTCTGGCCGCGTTGATCGGCTGCTATCCCGACATGGAGGTGGTCGCCCAAGCGCGGAACGGTCGGGAAGCGATCGAGCTGTTTCTGCAGCACCGCCCGGATATCGGTTTGTTCGATTTGAGTATGCCGGAGATTGATGGGGTTGATGCCATCACCGCCATCCGGCAGGAGATTCCCAACGCCCGTATCATTATCCTGACCACCTACGACAGCACCGAAGACATCTATCGCTGCATGCGGGCGGGCGCGAAAGCCTATCTGTTGAAAGACGTGCCGCGCGACGAATTGGAGGCCTGCCTGCGCGCAGTCTCGCATGGGCAAACCGTGGTATCGCCGATGATGGCGGCCAAGCTCATCGACCGCTTGAATACCCCCGCGCTGACGCCGCGTGAGCTGGAAGTACTCACTTTCCTCGCGCGGGGGGACAGCAATAAGGAAATCGCCAACACCCTCTGCGTCGCCGAGGGCACCATCAAAACCCACATCGTCGCGATACTGCGCAAATTGGACGCGAGTGACCGCACCCAGGCGGTCACCATCGCGCTGAAGCGCGGCATCATGCGCCTCGAATAAGCGCCGTGCCCACGGAGTAAATATTTCTGTCTTCCCCTCCCGCACCAGATCGGGCGAAGGCAAAAAATCCCGTCCGCCCGATCTGGTCGCCAGCGCACTCCAACTACACGCTTCACGTGCGGCCTGCCGCCGCATCCCCTCATGTATCTCCCACACTCTGCCGATTGAGATAGGGCAATCTCTCCTGAATGGGTGATGCGACAACTGGTGTACTGTGGAATAATATATACAGCGTTGAGGGCCTGTAATAGCCCTTAACTCGATAGATTTTCAGAGGAGGATGCGCCTGATGTCTCACTTGAACATTCTGACTGTCCTGGCGGTCCTGACGTTGTTCAGTTTCGCCCGACAGGCAACGGCACAAACAGTACCCAGTACTGTTGGAATACACGCGTACTCGTCGCAAGCCAGGTTCATGTCGCTGGCGGGCTATCTCCGCTGGCAGTATTTCCAGGAGAACAACGTGTGGATCAGCCGAGCGGAGGCCGGGGAATTGAGCAGGACGCAAGCGAACGGCCCCAAGTAACACACCGGATTCCCTGCCCGTGTGAGATGTACCAACGAACCGCGTAACATGCCGCAGCCGGGCAACCCATGCGCACGTTTGGCTGCGGAACTGAATGACTTATCAACGAATACGAATCGATGGAGGAAACCACCCATGAGTGTGAGACGCTATTTCAGTAGAACGGGCCTGTTGTTAGGGTTATTGTTGCTTGCCATGACGGCAAGCATGGCAGGCGTACGAGTCGAGGTAAACCAGGGGACGGATCCCTACACCGGTGGCCAAGTGCGTAACCTGGTCGCGCCGATTGCGCTCTACCCGGACCCGTTGCTGGCGATTATCCTGCCGGCTTCGACATATATTGATCAGGTCATCGAAGCCGATAGGAAGAATTTTGGGCGGAATGAACGCGCCATTGACCGGCAAGATTGGGATATCAGTGTGAAAGCATTGGCACATTACCCGAACTTGCTCCGCAAAATGGCCGATGATCCCGATTGGACCGCTGCCCTTGGCCAAGCGTACGTGGAGCAGCCGTCTGATGTGATGCGCGCTATCCAACGTCTGCGCGCTCAAGCCAGAGCCAACGGCGTCTTACGGAGCACACGGGAACAGCGCGTGTACCTTGATGGATCCTACGTGCGTATCGTCCCCGCCCAGGCGGCGATCATCTACGTGCCGCAGTACGATGCGAATGTTGTCTATAACGCGCACCGCGCAAAGAGCAGCCGCCCGCTGTTGGCGTTCGGATTAGGCTTGGTCATTGGCGCATGGTTGAGCAACGACACGGATTGGGCGCACCAGCGCGTCTATAACCACGGCTGGCGTGGAAGCGGATGGATTGCCAATTCGCGGCCGCACGTCACCGTCAATAACACCTATATCGTCAACAAGGACCACCCGGCGATTGTGAACCGCGACATTAGCCACCGGCAGGTCGATCGGCACAAAGTTAAAAGTTACAACTTACCAGCCGCGTCTGATAAGCCGAAGCAAGGTGACGCTAAGTCAGTAAGCCAGCATCCGGCAGCATCCAATGATAACAAGCATGGCAACGAGCAGGCGGGTCACGAGACGAAATCCGCCGGCAAAGACGAACATAACGACCAGAAAAACAAAGACAAGCGACACTAAATAGCACGCGGGATTTTGGCAACCCCATACTCGCGAGATGGGGTTGCCAACATCCCAGAGACAGGTACAGCCGACTCCTTCCATGGACGATACAAGCGAATTGTGTTAATATCGAACACATGTTGGCACTACTCGCTCACGCTGGCTGAATCGCATTCGCGTAAAAAATGCGCTCGCGTGGCTGATTTCCGCATCCCTGCGGAAATGCAGGGATGCACCGTCACTTTGCGCAAACCTATCCCCGCCCGCGTGATCGAGCCGTCTATACGCATGGTGTCATGTCGTGCAGCCTGTCTCGTGGTGTGAGCAAGCGTCTAGCGTCTAGCGTCTGGAAATCCCGCGTGCCATCGTCCCCTATATGCTATATGTAGTGGGGCGTCACGTTCTACCTCGCTGTGCAGCTTGAGCGTCTGTAGCGCGCGCCCGCTGTGGCGCGCCTGTGGTGCGACCGTATCCGTGCGGCGAAAGGGATCAGGATGCCAAGTTGGGAACGCTCAGGCGCTCTCGCGGGCACGGGTCAGCATGCAAAACAGGCGCGCCACAGCGGGCGCGCGCTACGGGCACCAAGAGAAGGTACGACGGGACAACCCGCAACAGCTAAACGCTAGACGCTAGACGCTAGACGCCATACGCTGACATGTGCAACAACGCAGAGTGCATGACAACACACAATCCGTCTAGCGGTGTTTCATCACAGAATTTCTGGGATTTATCCTGACCATCCTGCATCAATGATACTCTGCTGAGGGCGATCTTACGCCTGGTGTTGGCGCGGTGTGACCGTGCAACATCCCACTTTCCCTTGGCGAATGGCCCGCTGGGCTATGTCCTCCTGTTAGCGTGGTCGTGGCATGTAATGCTGCTGGCATCCGCGCTTGCTGACTCGGTATGCTTCCCCGTGGCAATCATGCACCCTGCGAGAGTCAAGCGAATCGCGCCCTGAAAGGTAATAAGACAAATTGTTTAAATACGCAACAGCTTCTGAAGCAGTTTATTCAGGCCTGCGCATGGTCTTTCTCAGTTCGTTTGTGCCGCGACAATGCGGGTTAGCCACTTTTACCGAAGATTTAATGCACGCCGTTGCCGAGCAGGGGGCCTCCTGCTCCGTGATTGCCATGAACCGCCCGGGAGAACAGTTTACCTATGATGCACGGGTGGTCGCCACGGTACAGGAAGATCGTCTCGACGACTATCTTGCCGCGGCCGCGGTGATTAATCGTGGGCGGTTCGACGTGTTATGCGTGGAGCATGAATATGGGATTTACGGGGGCGTCGCGTGCGACCATCTGCTCCGTTTGCTGGATGCCGTACATATTCCGGTGGTCACCACGCTGCATACGCTGCTGCGGCGCCCGTCCGCTGAAATGCGGCAGCAGCTCTGCGCGGTGGCAGCACGCTCCAGCAAGCTGATGGTGATGAACGGGCTGGCGATCGACATCCTGGTAGATGTCTACGGGATCGAGCGACGGAAGGTATCGCTGGTGCATCACGGTGCGCCAACACTCACCGCGCCGACGGCGACTGCAACGCTAAAACGGCAACTGGGCTGTGTCTCGCAGCGGATCATTTCGACCTTCGGCTTGTTAGGCCCCGGCAAAGGGCTGGAATATGCCGTTCAGGCCATGCCCGCCGTGGTGCAACGCCATCCGGATGCCTACTATTACATCCTCGGGAAGACCCATCCGGTCGTGCGGGAGCAGCATGGTGAGCGCTATCGCGAAGAGTTGCAGGCGTTAGCCCGTGACCTGGGGATGGCCGAGCATGTGGTCTTTGTCGATAAATACTTCAGCAAAGATGAATTGCTGCGCTATCTCCAGGTGTCCGATATTTACCTGACGCCCTATCTGGACATGGAACAGGTCACCAGTGGCACGCTGGCCTATGCCATGGCGTGCGGACGCCCGATCATTTCCACGCCGTACCTGCATGCACGTTTCCTCTTGGATGGGGGACGCGGCATCCTGGTACCGCCAAGACAGCCGTCAGCTCTTGCCGAGGCGTGCGAGCAGTTATTGGGTGATCCGATCTACACCGCGCATATGGAGCGCGCCAATCAGCAGTATGGCCAACAGTTACTGTGGCCGCAGGTCGGGCAGACGTTTATCGATCTCTGTCGCCATGCCCAGCCATCTCGCCGCGTTGCGCGGCCACGTGCTCTGTCTTTTGATAGAAGGTAAGATCAGCAGAACAGGCGATGGCATCATGCTGATGCCATGCTACCATAGTCATCAGCCACCACCGAGGCACGACGAGTGCTTCTGGCCAGCGCTTGAAAGGTAAGGATATTATCGCGACCTCAATTCTCGAAGCACCGGAGACGTTTTCGTGCCACGGCCTGCCGTTCCCTCTCCCCACGCTTCGACACCTGCGCCGGTTGACTGACGGATGCGGCATCATTCAACATGCCAGGTTTTGCTGTCCCGATTATATCACCGGCTATTGCAGCGACGATAACAGTCGCGCCCTCATTGCCGTCACCCGGTATAACCAGTGGTCACAGCACGACGACGCCGACGAACTCATGATGCGCTATCTGGCGTTTCTCCATTTCACCCAGCAGCCGGATGGGTGCATGCGGAATTTCGTGAGCTATGCGCGGACGTTTCTGGATACCGGCGGATCACAGGATTGTCAGGGACAAACGCTCTGGGCGCTCGGAGAGGCGTCGGCATCTCCGAAAGACCATATCGGCCACCTGGCCGCCGAGATGTTCCGTCGGCTGTTGCCCCATATCACGACAGATTTCGCGCCCCATTCCCTGGCCTATGCGTTGCTGGGGATCTGTGCGCATGCCCAATATGATGTGGGCTATGCCCAACGTGCGGCGCGTCCGCTGGCTGCCGCGCTGCAGCAGCACTACCGGCGCGCCCGGAGGCCCGGGTGGGAATGGTTTCTATCCATCCTCACCTATGCGAATGCGCGGTTACCGCAGGCGCTGCTCTGCGCCGGACAGTTGCTCGAGGATGACACGCTCCGGGAGACTGGCCTGCGCACGCTCGACTTCCTACGCCAGGACACCTTGCGCGACGGCCTTTTCTCCCCGGTCGGCTGTCATGGTTGGTATCCCCGCGGGAAAACGCGCGCGATATTTGACCAACAACCCATCGATACCGGCGCCATGGTCGAGGCATGCCTCGCCGCCTACCAGATCACGCAACGCGCTGAGTACGCAGATGATGCGCTCGTCGCCATGGGGTGGTTTTATGGCCGGAATATCCATGGCCTCTCGCTCTATGATGCGCAGAGTGGCGGGTGTCACGACGGTCTCCAGTACGATGGCGTGAACGCCAATCAAGGCGCTGAGTCCACCATTGTGCACCTACTCGCACAGCTAGCGATGACTATGCATCGCCAAGCCTGATAGTATGCATGTTATATGCCAGAGCAACTGGCGTTTTCCTTCCCACGGGCCTGCGGCCCGTTGTGTACCATATGCAATGGCGTGGCGGTCGCGCATATGTGCTTGAGCCCTAATTCATTCGTATGGATACGTCTAAGGAGGCGTTTATGGATGCGATACTCCTCGTCGGTGGATTCGGCACACGCTTGATGCCATTGACCAAACATCGGCCCAAACCGCTGATGCCCCTTGCCAATATCCCGTTTACCGAGCGGACTATCGCCTGGCTCGGCGCGGCAGGCATCGATCATGTGATCTTGAGTGTGCACTATAACACTGCGCAATTTATCGAGCATTTTTCCGGCAAAGATCTCGGGGTGAAGGTGTCCTTTGCCTGTGAGGAGCGTCCGTTGGGCACAGGCGGCGCTATACTCAATTGTGCGCCGCACCTACAGTCGTCCCAATGCCTGGTCGTCAACGGCGATATTTTTACCGACCTCGATTTGCCGGCCTTGCTGGCAGCCCATCGCCGCACGCAGGCGCTGGTGAGCATTGCATTGAAAACGGTGGCGGATCCCAGTCGCTATGGTGTCATCGAAATGAATGCCGATATGGGTATTTGCTCCTTCACGGAAAAACCAACGCGCGAGCTGGCGCTGAGTAATGAAATCAATGCCGGCGTCTACCTGCTGGAGCGCAGTGCCTTTGACCATTTCCCCACCGGACCGTCGTCGGTGGAGCGTGATGTCTTTCCCGTTATGCTGCAGCGCGCGCTCCCGCTGTTCGGTTTTCGCTCTCGTCCCTATTGGACTGACCTGGGCACACCGCAGGACTACCTGCAAGCGCATCAGGACATCCTGATGCGTCGTGTGGCGGCGCCGTTGCCCGGTAGCGAAATCAGCCCCGGTGTCTGGGTTGGGGAGCAGGCGCGGATTGCCGGGAACGCGAAACTGCGCGCGCCACTTCTCCTGGGCAATCGTGTCACCATCGAGTCGGGAGCCGTGCTCGGACCCAACCTGGTACTGGGTGATGATGTCCGTATTGGCCACCATGCGCATATCCGGGATAGTGTCCTGTGGGATCAAGCGGACGTACTCGGCGACAGCATGATTTTCGGATCAATCGCCGGGAAGCAGGCCCAACTCGGCGGCGTGATACAGGGTGGCTTATGCGCGGATTATGGGGAAATACACCGCTTTGCCTCTAGTCGCACCGGCGTACGGGTCACCGATGCCGCGGCGCTTACCCCTACGGTCAGCCGACCGGCCGCATAATCTCGACATGAGGCGTACGTCCTCTCTCGCATCGCATGGAGAGAGGACGCCGGGCGTCATTACGCCAGCGCGAGTTCGGCGGTGAGCGGAACCGCTGCCGGTGTCAGCAAATGCTCCAGGATGTCCGCCAGCGGAATATCCACGCGACAGGTGGTTTCATCGACCGCACCGTAATAGATCTGCACCACTTCGCCCTCCGGCGTTTGCGTTACCGTCGCGCCACAGGTAAAGACCACATTGCTGTAAAAGCCACTGCGTTCGTAATCAGCCTCGGGCGCCAGCAAGGGCAGCGCGGAACGCGCAAGGACGATTGAGGGGTCATCGAGATCGAGCAGCACGGCCCCCAGGCAATAGCCTTGTTCGGCATTGACCCCAAAATTTCCACCCAGCCCGCCTCGGTTTTAATCGGCACCGCCCCGGCGCCGATACGCACGTTATCCCACATGGACCGGCGCTTGGCCATCAAGGGACGATACTCGCCCCAATGCAGCAGATCCGAGGAAGAGGCCAGCCACATCTGGAGACCGCCCAGGCTGCCACCGGTCGGTCGGTGAATCATCATGTACTTCCCCTGGATGCGTTCCGGGAAGAGCACGACGTTTTTGTTCTCCGGCGGCAGAATCAGTCCATGCTTGGTGAAGAGGCGAAAATCGGTGGTGCTCGCCAGGGCGACGCACACCCCGTTGCGCGACACCGCGGTGTAGGTGATGTAGACGCGGCCATCGAGCAGGGTCATGCGGGGATCTTCGATGCCGTATTCCTCATAGGTTTCGCAGGGAAAGAGCGCGGGCGCCGTGTCCACGGTAAAGTGTAACCCATCCAGGCTGCGGGCCAAGCGCAAATGGGAGATGGTGGTGAGATACTGTTCTCCCTGGTAGATAATGCCGCGGGGGTCACGCAAATCCAGGCCAGGCGCGCTTTTTTGAAAATGCAGAATCGTGACTGACGGGCAGGCGTCATGTCCTATCGCGACGATAGGAATGGCCACCTCATCCTCCGCCACGGGAGCCGGCGCCTCCGCGACGCGCAGTAAGAGCAGCGTTTCAGCGCCCCAGACAAGTGCGGCGGCGTTAAAGACGCTCACTACGCGTAAGTCCGGGGACGACGGGGATACCTGTCCAGGGGTGATTAATGGGTTCATCGTGGCACGTGTGATGTGCATAGCCGCGTAGTCTCCTTCAAGCCTGTAACCGAGATGCCGGAGATTCGTCGTGCGGTCAAGTCCGGTCATGTTCCGGATGGACCGTGTACATCAGCGCGTACTGGAGGGACGCTGCACGCGAGGTGGGGCAAATTTCAGGAGGGAAAAACCGAGCGCATATGCACTCTGCTTGCATACTAGCGATTAGGCTGCCGCGTGTCAAGATACTGCGAGCCTTTGCCTAGGATTAGCTGTCGCACGACTACATCGCCTTTGCTAAGCTATGGGCACTTGTCCGGTAAGCACGATACTATTCCGGTGTCCGCAAGCATCAGCCTGCGGACACCGGAATTCGGCTGTGTAGACAACCCCAGTCATTTGGCCGATTGCGCGTGGCACTGGTTAGCCTGACCGGTGTGCTACTTGGCGCCGGACACTTGTCCCCGGACTAATCGCACGGCTTCCGCTTGGCTGATCCACACATTGTTCTCCTCGAACATCTGCCAGCGTAAATAGCCGACTAGCGACATGTACTGCGCTTCCGCAGAGTAGGCGCTGATGCCAATGACACTGGGTACTGCCTGGGCCGATGCCGGCCGGGCGAGCCCAAAAATGGTCACGGTTGCCAGCATGGCCAGGATGGTGAATTGTTTCATAGGTTTTCCTTTCGTTGAGAAGCTTACCGATACTGCCGACGGGCAGGTTGCGTCACGGTGTTGGCGTCTATGGTCCGTACTAAATATAACAGACTACCCAAACGGCTCAATCGCCTGGAGGATGGATTTTGGACTCTATCGAATGGTAGAGCTCCGGAGATCATGGGGGTATCCTCCCGGCGCGCCAGACCGTCTATGCCCTCGAACTGCACCTCATCGTCCTCTTTCTCTACCGTTCGATAGACACCATACTCTGCGGATGATTAGGTTGAAAACCCTATCGGATGGGTGATGCGCCAAAGGCGTCCCTGCAGTAGATTATATGCAAGCCTGGCGAACGAGAAGCGCACGTAGAGAGCCCACGCAGACATGGCGCTCGGGCCGTTATGACGCTGCCGGTGGCGTGCGACAGAAAGGACTACAACGATGCTCAATAAAGCCAAAACACTACTGAGTTACACCGTGGACAGCCTCGATGGGGAAATAGGGAGGGTCAAAGAATTCTACTTCGACGACCTGCATTGGACGATTCGCTATCTCATCGTTGATACCGGAAACTGGCTGACGGGCAGGCAGGTGTTGATTTCTCCGTACGCGCTGGTCGCCGTGAACGATGCCGAGCAACGCATCGCCATCAGTTTGACCAAACAGCAGATTGAGGATAGTCCACCCCTGAATAGCGACAAGCCGGTCTCACGACAGTTCGAGGAAGACTACTACGGGTATTATGGATGGCCAATGTATTGGAACGGTCCCTACCTCTGGGGCCCGTTTCCTTTCATCGACCGTAGCCGTGAAGAGTGGACGGAATCTACCGAAGTGTTGAAAGCGTGGGATCCCCATCTGCGCAGCACCCACGATGTGAGTGGGCATGCCATCCAAGCCCTCGATGGCGAAATCGGTCACGTCGAAGATTTTATTATCGATGACAAGACATGGGCGATTCGCTATCTCGTCGTCGCGACCCACAACTGGTGGCCAGGGAAAAAGGTACTGATTGCCCAACGCTGGATCGAGAGCGTGAGTTGGGGCGAGTCGAAAGTATTCATCAATCTCACGTGCGAGACCATCAAGCAGTCACCGGAATACACGGAGGACTCCTTGATTACGTGGGATTATGAGAACGCGCTGCATCTACATTACAATCGCCAAGGATACTGGGCCGAACCGGCTTCCACGAATCATGTCCGATGAAGACAAAAGTAGACGTCAAGAAGGAGCATACAATGAACGACAAAGAGCTGTATAAGCAGAAGAGTCAGGCGCAGTTGGATGAACGGAAAGCGGATATCGCCAAATTGAAGGCCAAGGCTGCCGGAACGAAAGCGGACGCGCAAATCGCGATGAACCAGGAGATCCAAGCACTCGAGTGCAAACTCGAAGATGCCCAGGCGAAGTTTGCTGAGCTGGCCGGGGCGAGCGAAGATGCCTGGGACTCCATCAAGAACGGCGTGGAATCTGCGTGGGAGTCCTTGCGATCTGCCGTGAGTGACGCCGCATCAAAATTCAAGGATTAGCGGGGAAACAATGTTGCGCCGGACGATGGAATGGACTATCGCCCGGCGCTTCATTCCTCAGTGGTGATTCCCCAAGACACCGCTACATACTGCCGAAAATGCAGCGTCAAGCGGCTGATACGATGGGGTATATTGGGGTCAGATGTCATTAGCGGCAGTATGGTTTATCACAACACCCTGTTATTGGCAGCAGACCTATAGGCTACATACCGGCATTGCATACCCAATGGCGGTGTCGGGATCATTGCGATCCGCTGCCTAGAGAATACGCGCGCGTGTCAGGACACGAGCTTTGCCGGTGCCTTTGGTGACCAGGGCTTCGAGCCGAGCCCGTTCGTCATCGGATAAATTGACAAGGTACTTAGTCGCTTGACCACAATAAATATCGCTCATCGGGGAAACTCCTCGTGATTGGGGAGTTCCAGTATGCCAGCAATATGCCACTTTGGCGCGTATGGCGAGTGAAGCGAGCGCTGGTGTCAGGAGCACTCGCGGGAGGAACGGGCCAACGTGAGTGAATCACGCTGGCCGACTCGTAGTCACTTATTGCTTTTCGGTTGCTTATCCAGCTTACTTTGCGCCTTCTGCTGTTGTTTTCCGGTGGCCTGTTGCTGCATCTTGCTCTTATCCTTCTTTCCGCCTTTATCTCCCATGGTCCCTCCTCTCCGTGAACGTGTTCATCGTTCGGTCTGGCGTCTTTGATCGTTCGTGCTTTGCTGGGGTGTTCGGCCAGCGGCTCTCAATCGGTTGCAGCGAATAATGCGTCAAGTCGGTCATAGCTTGCCGCCATGCCGGTGTCCATATTGGACGCGATGGCCACATCGCGCGCGGCTTTCGATGCGTAACGTACCGTTGTCGTGAGCATGGTGTTGCCATCCTGTTCGGTGAAGGTGGTGGTCACCACGTCTTCGCCACCGCCGGGCCAATCCTGGTCCCACTGCTCGGTGGCGACAATCCGCTCGGGGAGGACGATCTCCCGGTAGTCGCCCCCCCATGCCCATCTCGGCACCATTGGGGCTACGCCACACGTAGCGATACTTACCGCCCACCCGTAGATCGAGATCGCAGACCACGAGTGACCACCCCTCCGGCCCAGTCAGCCAGCGCGTAAGCCATGCAGACTTGGTAAACGCATCATACACCCTGCTGTGCGGCGCGTCGAAGACGCGAGTGACCATGAACTCGTACTCACTGTGGGTGCGACTATCAGCTTGGTCATCATTGCGTATTCTCCTGTAGCCTTTGTCGATTCAGGTTATTGGTGAGGGCATTATAACTCATCCAACACAGACGCAAGGTATGGGAAGTGACCCACCTATATGCTGGTGGGCGTATTGTACGAAGCTCCCGATCAGCGAGAGGCATCGTTATCGGCATCGCCCGTTGCCGATATTACGCCGATAAAATGCCGATAAAGCGCCGTTAAATGGTAGGTGCGATTCTTCTTCGCGGCGGTTGCGGGTTGCAGCCAGCCATCGTCAACCCAACCGGTGACCAGCGTCCGCGCCATGCGTGGTGATAGCCCAAGCGCCGTTGCCACCATCGCCGTGGTGATCGCATCGTGTCGGGCGAATAGCGCCAGTACCGTGCGGGCACGGTGGTCGAGACGGCGCAATGCGTCCGGTTCGGCAGGCATGCCTTCGCTGGCGCAGGCTAGCGCCTCATCCTGGGCGAGCGTGAATACGCGCGCCAGCAATCCGGCGAAGTACTCCAGCCACAAGGTTAAATCCGTCTCCGCGCGCCCCATGTAATAGTTATGATGCGGATGTGTGGCCAGCGCATGATAATACGTGTCGAGATCACGGGCATGGTGCTCCTCTAGCGAAAAGAAGCCATTGAGCCCGTAGCCTCCGCGTTGTAAGAGAAAGGTGGCCAGTAAGCGCGCAGTACGTCCATTGCCGTCGTAGTAGGGGTGGACGGTGACGAACTGGTAATGCGCCAACGCGGCGATGAGTGGCACCGGCAACGCGGTCTGGTTCGCCTGCTGCACCCAGCGCACCAGTTGCGCCATCAATGCCGGCACGTCGCGCGCTTCTGGGGGTAAGTAGACCAGCGCCCCGGAGGCCGAGTCGCGGATCGCGTTTTGCCCATCACGGTAGGGCGTCGGCTTCGCACGTGGACCATATTCAACGAGCGCATGAAGGCGACGGATGAGGTCTTCGGTGAGTGGTTGCCCCTTGGCCGCCCATTCTTCCATACGCAGCAATGCCTGCCAGTAGTTGCGCACCTCGGCAACATCGCGCTCGCGTCCGTGGAAGGTGACGCCGCGTTGTTCCACCGCTTCCCGCGTCTCTGCCAGCGTCAGCCGATTCCCCTCGATATAGGTCGAGTAATGCGTCGAGCGCAACCGCGCCCGCTCACGCAGCCGCGCCTCCACCGTCGGGGGGAGCGGGGTATGCGCCACCATCGCCTTCGCCGCCTCAATGGCCATGAGCGCGTTGGCGACGGTGGGAGTGATCGTATAGCTTGGCGTCCACAATTCTTGCATTATCGATACTATACCATACTATTG